>JAAYIV010000081.1 GCA_012523305.1 Spirochaetales bacterium | reverse complement strand
AGCCTTCTTCCACATCATTCCATTCCAATAGCTTACTGACCGACCTGGGCGAAAGCGTTTATCTCGCTTTCGCCCATAATTTTCGCTTCGCGGGAAAAGTGATACTTCTTGCTCGTTTATCAAATAAGAAGGAGGTGTGTCATTACGATTATTATGTTTAGGTTTTATGATGATGGAGCGATAATGCGAAAGCACTGTAATTGACAAGCACAGACCCTAAGTGTAATATGTTACTAAACTATTAAGAATAGTAATCTTTCTGCGATTAAAAGGAGAATATCAATGATGAAGAAAATTCGGATCGTTCTCTGCATGGCTATATGTCTTCTGCTTCCTCTGACAGGTTTGGCAAGAAATCAGCTTACTTGGGAACAACGTTCTACTAATAAGCTGACCAGAGCGGTTTTCACCTATGTTATAGAGCAGGGAGAGGATGGAACACCTCAGGTTCGGGAAACAGGTAGTTTGCCAGCAGGAACGCATATTGTCTTTGCGGATTACGATAGAGATACAGGACTATCTAAGGTCGTTTATAACAAGTCCGGCAGTGAAACAGAAGCATGGATTCGTGACAGAGATGCGCTGGTTAGTGTCATGGTTCGCGTTAATTTCGATGATGGTTCTCATCAAGACTTTCCTGAGGCATTGGTCAATGATAAGGGGGCTTTGTTAAGAATACTGCGTCAAATGTACCCAAATCGGACAATCAATCCAATAGAGGGAAGCTCTACCTTCCATACGGCAGAGAAAGGGGGGGGTGATTCCTCCTCAACCGCATTCCCGATGCATGATGATAAAAGCGGCACAACCTCAGTACAGGATGAACCTACGCCAATTGGAGATAGAGTGCCTGCACCAAATGTTACAGCACAAGCGAAGTTTCAAATTGACTCGCCATGGAGACTTAAGCAAACCGTCACTGGATATGCGGATGCACATAAGACGAAAACTTCATCTTCCATCCCTATAGGTACTTACGCACAGATCATTATGGACTACAATGATGTGGTTCAAATTGGCTACTATCAGAATGGTGTGTATCATAAAGCTCATATCGACCGAGCAGCGTTACTCAACAACTTCACACAGTACCGCAATCAAAACGGCGAGATTCTAAACATCAGTCCAGCTGACCCGCTTTATGAAAAGACTGTTTCCGAAAACGAAATCACCTATTTGTCAGATGCCGTACAAACCAACTTGGATGAACGGGTAGCTTTGTCATTGGAAGCAGCCAAGAAGGGAGTGACAGTTGCACAGCTTGGTGACGAAGTCGTGCTGGTGCAGCAACTCGGCCTGGTGCAATCCACCGTACTATCAGACGGGGAAGAAAAGAATGTACCTACAACCAACCTAGTGAGCAATGCGTCTGAACAAGCAGAGATCCGAGCAGCGGTTATCTATGCGCCTCGAACTGGGAAATGCTCCTTACGAGCTACTGCCACTCCCAACAGCAAAGTGATTAGGCAATGCAAAGCAGGCACAGTTGTTCAAGTTTTATCCACTGAGAATGGATATTCCAAAATCGTCTATCACGGCACAGAAGGCTATGTCCTTTCAGAGTGCTTATATCATCCTGATGTTTCAATATCCGATGGTCACAAGACAGGCATATTGGCATACTACGGGAAAACCAACGGTTCCACGACGATTAATATACGCAACAGCCCCGATAAATCCAGCGCTAAGGTTGCTGAATGGAAAACTGGGACGCCAATAACAATCCTGTCCCATGAAGATGGTTGGATGATGGTTGAAGCAAATGGAGTCTGCGGATATGTGCTGGGAGAATTTATTAACTACGAGTAATGCTCTGCATTAATGAGCAGGTAATTCTTACTTGTTGAGAATAATAGGAGGTCTTCATGAAAATGCCGCGATGCTATATTGTTCTTGCAATTGTATTGTCTTTATTTGTTTATATGCCTACATCAAGGGCTGAGGGCTCCGGTTCAATTGAAGTTCCTCAAGAAGTTCGAAGTTTCATCTCTCAAGGGCGCTGGAGTGAATGGATAATAACTGGTTGGGTGAATCCCAGAAATCAAAGGCAAAAAAATGCATGTGCCTTTGCTGCTGTTAAGCAAGGCAGCAAGAATGATTTGCTAGCCTTTGGGTGGGATAACGGAGGATGGGCCTATAAGTGGCATAATGCAGCAGCGTTGCCTCAAGTTGAAGCACCAATCCTATTGACGGAGATCACTGCAGAGACTTCAACTGACATGGTTCAGCGATTGACTGGGGCTTGTTTTCAGTCTATGTACGTTGTTAATAATGAACTACAAGAAGCAGATAGCCTCTGGATACAGAACAATGATGGTACATGGCATCTAAGGCATCTGCAGATTTTCAGACCCTTCATGTGCTATGACATGTCTGTGGACAACATGCTTCGCATTTATGATGTGGGGTGGGTTGAGGGACCTGCAACAGATGAGAGAATTCATGGCGTTATCCAAACTGACTTGCGCTACTTTAGTTTTAGTGACTTTCCCAAAACGGTGCAAGAAGCCAGGGAGAAACTGAGCAATCCACCTAGAATTCCCAAAGGAACCCTTTCTGCAAAGCGCATTAAATTCACTTCAGGAAGAAGATATCAAGTATTTCAAGGACCCGGCACACAATATGGTCAGTCTGGCAATGGAAGAGCATATGTCAGTACCAATGACTGGATACAAGTTTTTGGTGAAGAGAATGGATGGATCCTCATTCAGTATGATATCACGAAAGATCACATGCGATTTGGATGGATTGCTGCGAGTTCTCTTCCAAAGAACACTAAGGTCGATGAGCTACGCTTCTTACCAGTCCCATCAATTACAGTTCACGAATTGACATTAACGGATGATCCCTTGTTCTCACAGTCAAAGATTAATAGCGTAATCCCTGCACAGACAAAAGTATTGTGGCTTGCTTCCATGGGAGAATGGGCATATGTTGAAATTCCGAGTCAACGGCCCCTTCGTGGATTTGTACAGGCAAATAAACTGCTAACTGAATAACAGTGATATAAGGATTTATTTCTATTAATTGAAGAGGTTGGGGGTATTAACTCCCCAACCTCCTTCAATGATTAATAGTTAATAACTACTGCAATTACTACAATGTATGATTTACATAAGACGCCCGCCGTCTCCATCCAACGGGAGGTATACGCGGAGTTCAGTACCGTCACCGTTCAATGATCGCTTTACTCTATAACACCTGCAGTTCTCAGGCGTGAGTTTCTTGAACTCATTGTGTTGATTCTGTGTGCAACCGCAAATTTTACATCCAAATACTCCATTTTCTGTCAGATTGCTACTTACAGCAATTGTTACATGATCATAAGGAGTTGGTTTTAAACCCGCGACATAGGTATAAACAATATCGCCTGGTTGTACCTCGTTGTAATTAATCTGCTGCAACCATCCTTTCCCCTGTAGTTGATCTAGTCCACTTTTTGTCAGTTGCCAGTCACCAGACGCCCAATTCGTAGGAAGACCCCCAATCACCTTGTTGCACCAACCATTGAACATCGGAGCACCACCTGCACAAATGCATTGGTGAACAAAATCTGCACAATCATTTCTCCCATCAATAGTTGTGAAAGTCTTATTACGCTTAGAGCATGGCCCATTAGGGGGATTTGAACTGGAGTGATTGAGAGCATAAGTTACAGCACTACTTGGATAAAAACTATAACTCGTTTGCGGTGGAGGGTTTGTTCCCCCGCCATCACCACTACAACCACCAGGCGTGGGATCAAGATGACCGCCAATTAGCTGTTCTAGTTTGTTTAAGCTGCTCTTTCCAAAGTATCCATCAACCACAAGGCCATTGGCTCTCTGAAATGCATTAACCGCAGCAAGTGTATTGTCCCCAAATTTCCCATCCGCACCTTGTGTATTGTATCCTTTCTGAGTAAGCGCTGTCTGCATCAGCTTCACTTGAGAATGAACTGTTGCCAGATCCTTCTGAAAAGATCGCTGGCCAGAGTGAATGTTCTGAAGATTAGTACGACTGTTCGGTCCAGTGCCGGAAATAACCGGATTTGCCATAATTGACACCTCACATAATTTATTCAAACTTCTGTTTGCAGGCCTGCAAGAAGTCATCTGAATCATAGAATGAGTACTCGTCCGAGGGGAGTGACAATATCATGGCAAGTTAACCGTAGAATCATGTCGCTTTCAATCAAGTATTCAGCTTTTGTAGAAGTATCACTCAAAATACAATGAACTCATTTTGAGAGTTCATAGAACACAAGCTCCGTTATTAAACAGAGCTTGTTAAATGAATTGCTTTACTTGTTACATGTCAGCAGTTACGGGTAAATACCTTAAGCGCCATAACCGGTCTGGTATAGATGGGCTTCTCTTACCCATGTGGCATTATTCCAAACGCTACGGGGAACATTGGCACCACTGGCATTACCGTTAGAATTCTGAATATATACATAGTTGTTATCAACTTTGTATACAACCAGATATGTAGCGCCATTTAGTGAACAGTAATTATGAGCAGCATTACCCACAACTCGTACAACTGCAATCCCACCATTCTGGCAATGCGTCTGAATTGCAGCAATGGAATTAGTGGTTCCATGATATTGAACATCGTATTCACCTGCAACACGCACAAAGAATGAGCTGATTACACCAGCATTCCCCGTGTGATCTCGCAGGCCATTGTTCATTACGAAGTTACAGACAACCGGAGGAGTGATAGCGTTTTCAAAAAGCGTACTAAAGGCGATGGCAATTGCCGCCGGCGCATTAGCAGAGCTGCCAATGGTCTCGACCTGTGGTGTACCGGCGGCGTCAAAGGGAACATTGCTCCAGAGATAATCCCCCATTTTCAATTGACTTTCTGCCGGGCCTTGCGGGCCTCGCCCAATGACTGCATTATCAACACCACGACGAGCAGAAGGACTGTTTAGTGCAGCCATGGTTGCTGGTCCTGCAATACCATCCGTGGCCAGATAGTTTCGGGATTGGAAGTACTTAACTGCCCATTCTGTACTGGCATCAAAGTACCCATCACTGAGTCCAAAGAAATAGTGATGATTTATGAGTTTCATCTGCATCTCAAAGACATCCGGGCCAGAATCACCAAGACGAAGGGTCCTAACTTGTGTGGAGCTTTTCCCCTCAAGTTCCTCAGCTGTAGGCTTAATCTCTTTTTCGTTGAAGGTCATTTTCTTTCTCCTTTTTTATTGACAGTTGAGTTGCTGGCCAGCTCACCTATCCGTCAGCAAAATCATATTATTTAAGATGCAATGCAGGAAGTGACAGTTTGAGGTCATTAATATGACACTTTAATATAGATGCATAGAGACCACGGCGTGGGCTATTAATGCTCCACTTATGCCATGAATATGTCACTGCTATTCAGAACACAAACACAATATGATAGTAGCAACCACTTGAAGGGAGGAGATCTAATGATACCTAAGGTTGCATTGGGCACTGGACTATTTACTGTTCTGATTGGTGCGTGGGATACAGTATTGGAGATATTGCTCGTTGTAATGGCTGTTGATTACATTACTGGAGTATCAAGCTCATTTCGAAACAAGAGAATCAGTTCTGCTCTAGGACATAATGGTCTAATCAAGAAAGCAAATATCTTTCTGATTGTCATATTGGCAGCCCAACTGGACAAAATTTCCGGCAACTCAAACTATATCTTCAGAAACTGTACAGCTGTATTTTTTATTGCAAACGATGCAATATCCATCATTGAGAATGTGGGAGAGATGGGAATCAGGCTTCCTAAGTTCCTGAAAAATGCATTTGTGCGATTGCAAAACCACAGTCAAAATACAGTGGAGGATTTGCAGGATGACAACGAACCCATGGATTCTGAGAAAACTGAAAAGAAGAAGTGAGTATGACGGGATAGTTGAGGCCCAGCGATGCAATTGCGTGGCTGGGTCTTTTCGGATATGACTTCGAAGTGGATACGATCTTGTTTGTGCAAGCAAGAAGTACTGTTGATTATTATTGGGCAATTATCTACACGTTGAGTATCGCTGCATTATCTTTTCTGTGCTCTGGATCATCGGGATGAGCATGCAAGAAAATTGCCGTTTCATGCGTTGGATGGATAGGAAGATGTCAAAGGCACGCAATAGTTTCTTGCATTTCTTGATAGGAGGTTCAATGCATGAAAAGAAAGATGATAGGTTTTCTCATTTTACTCGTATTAACCATATTATCATCAACTGCCGTTTGTGGTGATAGTTTCGATCCGCAGAATGCTCTTCGAGAACATGAAGCCTTAAAGCAAGCCGTTTTTGTCAAGCATCCAGACGTTGAAGTCCTAGATATGAAAGACATGATTTCTATGCCAGAAGCAGCCATTATTGTTTTTCGAAAGGATGATATGTATGGCGTCATGATATGCGAACGGGTCGCCGACGGAGAATGGAGTATTGCTGCTTATAACGAGCGGTTATTTCATGTCACGAATACAGGGACTATCCTGCTTGACGAACAAAAAAACCATGACCCTTTCATATGGTATGAAGATATGGAGCAGAAAGAGTCATATTACCTCACGATTGGAAGAATAAAGCGCACATGGACAATTGTCCACATGTTCTTTGATCGATCTAGTCACCCTACGCAGTATAGGCTGAGCGAAGACCGTCAACACTTAGTTGTAACTGATCTCATTGATCCGCAAATATACTGGCCTATAGATATTGATTTGTCATTGAGCAATTTTAGCGTTGAAAAAGCCTGTCAAGCATGCGAAAGAGCGATCGCTTATATGTATGATGAGAACATGCGAAGAAACAACTCATATGAACATGTCGTTATTTGGGAGCAAGATGATTACTAGAGCATAAGCGCTAAAAAGCGTTTCATGAAGGGGCTGCAGCAATTTGTTCTTGCTACAGCCCCTTTTTTAGAGATTATCACCCAATGCCATATGGGTGTGCTGCACCATGCATTGTTCGGTCGTGCTGATCCACCTGGCCAGTCAATCGATCCCCAGTAATATAGCCAATCTTTTGTTGGTTAGTGGTATTAAGTGCACCAACAGCATTGCCTTCAACGGCGTAGTAGTTGCCACCTTCAGTATCAACCACAAAGCCAACATGAGCTGCCTTAATATTTTCCGGATTGCTTGGGTTGTAGTTCGACACATCGTAGTACGCTAGATGTCCACGCTGCATAAACAGCGGAGTAGATCCATTCCGTGCGAGATAGAGATTGTTAGTAACATAGTATTTCACCGCGTGCCCGCATATGTTGCTGTCGCAATACAAGTCGGTGTTCTCTATGCCAGAAGCGCCTTTGAGCCAGTGAATAAAACTCTCGCAGTATTGTCCACCTAGTCCTATGTCATCTCCATACAGACCTACTAATGATTTTGCAATGGTAGCCATGCGCTCTTCTCCATAGTCTTCCAACTCGATTTCGCTAGACCAGCAGTGCGCTTTCTTTATGTACGCAAATGTTAAAGCGCCCGACGCATTACCAAATCGAATCTTGACCCTATCGTTTTCAATACCAGCATACACGAACCGAGAGTTTTCAGGAAACCTGGAGTAAGTGATCTCGCCAGTTGAAGTGCGGTAGATGGGAACATTGCTATCAGTCTCGACATACTTGTTAGACAAGAATACTTTTTCACCACTAATGGTCGCACTATCGAACCAAGCAGT
>JAAYIV010000080.1 GCA_012523305.1 Spirochaetales bacterium | reverse complement strand
CATGAATATCGAACAGGTAATTCTATTATGCTGTAAAGAGAGTAGATGTGTTTACGAAATGTACTGTCCATAGCCCTGCCAAGGAACTACTTATCGGAAGGATTCAAATTATCGTAGCGATGGTTACGTTTGGAACCATCGGAGCGTTCGTCAAGAACAATCCGCTTCCGCCCGCTGAGTTCGCGTTATACAGGGGCATCATAGCGTTCCTGGTGTTGACAATATTCATTTTTGTAAGCGGAAAAACTGGCATCATTGTCAAAGAACGCCGATATCTATGGAGATTTTTTCTTTCTGGTGCGATCATAGCCGTCAATTGGGTACTACTTTTCAGTGCATATCAACACACCACCATTGCCTTGGCTACCTTGAGCTATTACTTTGCGCCAACGATGGTCATAGGCGCAAGTATCCTATTGTTGCGTGAATCGATAACTCTGAAACAAATAATATGCTTTTTAATCTCGACATCAGGCCTTGTGCTGACCATCGGGGTAACAGGTGGTGGAACTGACGACATCTCTGGAATCTTCTTCGGTATCGGTGCGGCGGTGCTTTATGCCGCCGTTATCCTGATCAATAAATCGACGAAGCAAGTAGACAGCATGGTGAGGACATGGGTACAATTCGCAGCAGTGATAATCGTTTTGACACCATATGTGATCATGACCGATGGATTTCATTCGGATAGCTTGGCCATCAAGGATTGGTTTTCAATCTTATTTGTCGGGATTGTACACACAGGCCTTATGTATTATATCTATTTCTCGTCCCTCACCCGGCTCAGCGGGCAGCAAGCGGCAATATTGAGCTATATTGATCCGGTCGTAGCCTTATTCGTTTCATTCTTTCTTCTTGGAGAATCGATATCTATCCTCCAGTTATTCGGAGGACTTTTGATTCTCGGAGCCACTTTTGTCAATGAATTACGGATAAAACCGCTTAAACGACAGTTAAACTAATAATAGTTATTGCATCAGAGCATGTTGCCTTTTATGATTGGTATAATGGAAACATGATCAAGACACGTGAGTTCAGGAGGATGTGATGAAACATTTAATCAATGACCGCCACTCTCTTATTGAAGAAATGATTGAGGGACTCGTTGCCGCTTATAACGGAACAGTCGTGAAGGTCGATAATGTAAACGGTATCATGAGAAAGGAAATCAAGGAAAATAAGGTGACATTGCTTGTCGGCGGGGGGAGCGGACACGAACCGATCTATCATGGATTGGTCGGTGAGAACATGGCTGATGCAGCCGCAATAGGCAATATTTTTGCTTCCCCGAATCCCGAGATCATTTACGAAACAGCCAAGGCAAGCCACAGAGGCAATGGGATCCTCTTTTTATATGGGAATTACGCCGGAGATAACCTTAACTTTGATATCGCGGCTGAAATGCTCGAAGATGAAGGGATTAAGGTCAAGACTGTCAGGATTAACGACGACGTGGCCACCGACGATATCGACGGCCGCCGCGGAATCGCCGGACTGTTTTTCGCAGTCAAGATTGCAGGGGCAGCATGCGCATCGGTAGACAATCTCGATGAAGCTTTTAGAATCGTATCCAAGGCAGTGAGCAAGATTCGTTCGATGGGAACTGCATTCGAACCCGGAATCATGCTCAATACCGGCAAAAGCACATTCACTTTGGCAGAAGACGAAATTGAAATCGGCATGGGAATTCATGGGGAACCGGGTGTCGAAGTAACAAAATTGAAATCATCGAAAGAATTGGTAGGTATCATGCTCACCAAAATCATCAATGACTTGCCATTTAACAAAGGCGATGAGGTGGCATTGATGATCAATGATCTGGGTTCATTTACCAATATGGAATTATTAATTGCGAACAAAGCTATTGCCGAGTTTCTCGAACAAATCGGAATCAAGAATTTGTATACTCACATAGGAAAGGTCTCGACCACCATGGATATGAGGGGATTTTCAATTTCATTGATCCAATTGGATGAAGAATTGAAAAAATACCTATTCACCAATGCCAATTCTATCGCATTTGATTTTCATCGCTGATTTTTGAATAAGGAAGACACAAATGATATTTGATGTGGCTACATGTAAAAACATGCTGTTGTTTGTTGCTAACGGGATTTTAAGCAATGTAGATATGCTTAATGAAGCTGATAAATTAGGAGATTCTGATCATGGCTCTGGTATGGAAGTTGGTTTCACTGCTGTGGTGAAAAAGCTTTCTGCCCAAGAATTCACCGATTTGGGAAGCCTGTTCAAAAGCTGTGGCATGGCAATCATGATGAGTTCCGGGGGTGCTTCCGGTGCAATTTTCGGAACGTTCTTTAAAGACGGAGCAAAAGCACTCGAGAATTTGCAACAACTTGACAGCACATCATTTTCTGAATTTCTGAAACTTGGCTTGGCCTCCGTTATGAAACGAGGCAAGGCCAATTACGGCGACAAGACGATGCTCGATGCGTTGAAACCAGCTGTCGACATCACTGCGGCCAATATAGGGTTATCAATAGGACAGATCTTCAAATTATGTGCACAAGCAGCAAAGGAAGGTTCCGAAGCAACAAAGAATATGGTCGCATCATTCGGAAGAATGAAAAATCTTGGAGAACGCACATTGGGCTATGCCGATCCGGGTTCGATTACCGTGGCTCTCATCTTTTCTTATATGAGTGAGTTCACTCAGACTTGAACTTCTCGTATGATTAGTCGCAAATCTTTCTCCATACCTGCAAATCAAGATATCCGCCAAGAAGGGATTTTAAAGAAGTACTCTTTAGATCCCTTCTTTTTATGTCAATAGCGTTGTTTCGATATAGTGGTGTTCTAAGTGGGTAATTAATCCGTCTATTTTCTTGCATGATCTACAATGGTTCAAGCAGCTTTCTGACTTCATTTCGACTTTGGTTCAAATATGAATTGCTATTCATATGAATATACGTTATAAACAATGGTACTAACAGTGTGCTCTGTTGAATAAATAATAGTGAGGTATGAATATATGAAATACGATCATACTGCCGTTCAAGTCTCGGATATTGACGCTTCTATTGAATTTTACACAACGAATTTGGGACTTACTTTAAAGTCGGTCGAAGTCTCTGATAGTCTCCATATCAAATTTGCGTTTCTTGAAATCAATGGTTCAAAATTTGAACTGATTGAGGACCTGAGGGGTAATTTCAAAAAGCCTCAGCTATCAGCGCCATTTTGCCCCCATTTTTGTTTTGAAGTCGATGATATGGATACCGCAGTAAAACAATTGCGCGATGCGGGTATCGAACTCTTGTCCGAACCAACGGCTTGCGTGGCCGGTGAGATATTTGTTTACTTTAAAGATCCCGATAACAATGTGCTAGAATTTATCCAATGGAAAGATTAGTACAGGAATCAAAGACATCATCTTCTCTAATCATAGTACAAGACTGCCTACCTTGGGAGAGCCATCTGCCCGAGGTAGGTTTTTATGAAACATATGTTTTGTTATTGTGAAAGAAAATCAGAACGAAACGGTGTGAAAATATCAAGAATAGTTCCCTCTTGTAAACATACTGCTCCATGGGATGCTCCACTTTCAAAATAGAGAGAATCACCCGGACCCACGATATGTTTACGTTCCTTGGTAGTAAATTCAAACTTCCCTGATACGATGTACGAGATTTGGGCATGGGAATGAGTGTGAGGAGCTCCTACCCCTCCCTGTTTGAAATGCACTTCAACGGCCATGAGGTCATTCCCGTAAGCCAAAATCTTTCTCGACACATGTTCATCAACAATCACCGAATCCGTTTTATCATTGTAAGCAATACTTTTCATCTTTGCCTGACCTCATACCCTACATATTTCTTCTTAAAGGTATAGCATAGGAGCAAGCAAACTTCATTCATAATTCCAACAATTTGATAATTCTTTGGATTATTAATCTTTAAAAGTCTTCCAGAAACGAATTTGACAATCCCAAACGAACATGCTAGCGTGACTGAATCATGTCACTTCAGGGGGGAATATGAAAAAGCTAGGCTTCGGAATAATTGGATTGGGGATGATCGCTGATGTACATGCGATGGCTATCAAAGATTTGGAGAACGGACACCTTGTCTCTGGCTGTTCGCGATCCGAAGAGGGAGCTTCGCGATTCGCCTCCAAGCATGGGTGTCGTTCTTATACGGACCTCGAAGAATTCTTGGCCGATCCTGAGTTGGACATCGTCACCATAGCTACCCCCTCAGGATTACATCTTGACAGTGCCATCGCGGCAGCTCGTGCAAAAAAACATGTGATTGTCGAAAAACCACTTGAGATAACCAAAGAAAGATGCAACCGAATCATCGCCGAATGTGCGCTGAATGATGTTAAGCTCGCCGGAATATTTCCTTCCCGGTACCATGAGGCTCCGATATTGATAAAACAGGCCATCGAACAAGGCCGTTTTGGTAAGATCGTCATGGCGGATGCCCAAGTCAAATGGTATAGAAGCCAACAATACTATGATAGTGGTGCATGGCGGGGGACATGGGAACTTGACGGGGGCGGGGCATTGATCAATCAATCGATCCATGCAATCGATTTGCTGCAGTGGTTCATGGGTGATGTCAAACAAGTATTCGCATATACCGACACTCTTGCGCATGAACGAATCGAAGTCGAGGATACCGCGGTAGCGGTGATCCGTTTTACAAACGGAGCTTTGGGAGTGATAGAAGGGACTACGGGCGCTTATCCCGGTTTTCTAAAGAAAATAGAGATCCTAGGGACCGAAGGAAGCGTCATCCTGGAAGAAGAGAGCATAATCGCATGGAATTTCAAACATGAAACAGCTGAAGATGAAATAATAAGGGAACGGTTTTCACACAAAACGAAAACAGGAGGCGGTGCGGCAGATCCCAAAGCCATCGGATATCATGGCCATTACAAACTGTTCGAATCATGTGCCGATGCTGTTCTCAACGATACGCCGGTCGAGCTTTCAGGAGAGCAATCACGTAACGCTGTTGAGATCATCGAAGCCATCTATCGTAGTTCACAGTCAGGATCTTTTGTGACACTCCCGTTGTAGATTATTGGGCATTTGCTGAATTGAGAATCAATTCCAACTTTTGTTCCAACATGAAAGTTGCTGCACCTATGGCCGGGCCGAAATAACTCTGGGTTCCCTGTGAGATGGAAATCTGCTCATTCTGCCAGTCAAGTAAATGAGCATGGACTCTCTTACGAATACAATCGACCAGATAGTTGCTCGAATCCCCCAACGGTCCTCCGATGATAACCTCATCAGGAGCTATCGCATTTGCCAATGTGCTCACCGCTATGGCCAACGGATCGGCTATATAGTTCAAACAGGTACGAGCATCGATATCGCCTTCTTCTGCCAATGAAGCGATCACTTGCCCGTTGAGATCTTCCTTCCTTATCTTACGCAAGAATCCGGGTTTGAGTTTCATTTGTCTCAAAGCGAACTCAACCAGAGCCAATTCAGAAGCCATCGCCTGCAAACATCCAACCTGACCACACCCGCACATCGGTCCATGGGGATCAATTACCATATGGCCTAGCCGGTATTTTGTCGTCATGAGCGGTTCTCTATCTAGGTAAATCAAACCGGAAATTCCGGTCCCGATGCCAAGGTATACCATATTGTGTGAATTTTTATGATTACCGTAGCGAATCTCAGCAACACCGTTTGCTTGGTATCTATTAATCACAAACGCGGGTAATCCAGTTTTCTCTTCTATGATGTCCTTGATCGGCAGGACATCCTTCCACCCCAAATCGTCAGCACGGAAAATATGTCCGGTTTTGTGATCGACCAGACCAGGAGCCCCGATACCAAAAGCAGGAATCATTTTCCGCGGGCAATGGGAGCGCATGAAATTCAAACCCTCGATAAGCGAATCTACAATTGCTTTTCTATCGCGTGAATTCACAGGTATGAAATGGTTCATAAGCACTTCACCCAAAAGATTTACGATGACAAAGTTCCAAGTTCCTGAATAAAATGCAGTTCCGATCGCTTTCCAGACCGAAGTATCGACAACCAACGGAGTCCCGGGCCTTCCACGTCCGGTCCGTGTCGTTTCAAGTTCTTTAATCAAACCGATCTTGATGAGTTTTTGGGTTATAACAGACGTCGCGTTTCGACTCAATCCGGTATATTTTGCTATTTGGGCACGTGTGGGTTTATCGAGGTCATGCTCGATACAACGCAAGATAGTTTGACTGTTAATTAATTCAAGATCATCATTTTGCATGTTGACCTATTGTATCTAAATCGAATTTGATTATCAAGGATGCAATTTGGATATTGCAAAAGCTTTTGTAGTGTACATTTACAGCGTGTTATTTATCATACCGATATCGGCACGTTTCAATGAAAAGCGTCCTATCTATCCGAGAGAAGCAATAGTATCGGACAGAGCCCTAAGGAATAATCCGACATCGCTGACTATGCCGATAGCTTGGCCACTGCCCCGGTCATTCAGCTTCGTCACTACTGCCGGATTGATATCGATACAAACAGTTTTGACCCATGAAGGAGTCATGTTCCCTGCTCCGATAGCGTGTAGCATCGTTGATAACATGATGATCAAATCAGCTCCATCGATTATTTGGGCATATTGGCGTTGGGCTTCGATCATATCGGTCACAGTTTCCGGAAGCGGACCGTCGTCCCGGATAGATCCGGCGAGGCAATACGGAATGTTCGCCTTTACTATTTCATACATCAACCCGCTGTTCAAAACACCCGTATCGACAGCCGCCTTGATGGACTTACATCCGTAGATCTTATTTATTGCGCGCATATGGTGACTATGACCGTGTTCTGCGACTTTACCCGTATTCATATCGACGCCCAATGATGTTCCGAAAAAGCGCATCTCGATATCGTGGACAGCAACGGCGTTCCCGCCAAGGAAGCCTTGAATATATCCCATCCTGACCAACGAAGCAAGTGCGTCAGCTCCCCCTGTATGGACCACAACAGGGCCGCACACGACGACGGTCTTTCCTCCTTTGGCTTTTACCCTACGCAATTCATCCGCGATCTTTTTTACCGCGATATCGACACTTCGCTCCGAAGATACTTCGTTGGTCATAAAAGCGAACGAATCATTTGTTTCGTTGTTTGCCGTTCGTTCGGCTTCGATGGGAAATATCCGAATAGATTCACTGCCGCAAACAACCAAATCACCCTGTTTGAGATCTCTGAGCTTAACACATGCGAAGGTATCTGTTGCAGGATCATATACCAGAGAAGCGTCCATTCGTTGGTGAAGAACTCCATACCATCTTCCTTGATAAAAAACCTCCGTACGATGATTGGAACTTGAATAGAAGGTTTCAGGGGCACAGCGATCACCCGACGCGCGCATCAGGACTGCCTGAGTAACCTCCTGTTCATACACCCCGAATGGTTTCAATGCATGTAATAGCGAATTGATGGTAGATTCATCCTTACCTATCAATTCAATTTCAAATTTGGATGATTTTTCAGGAGTTTTACCGATATCAAAACTCGTTATCCGGTAATCGCCACCTTTCTGAAGGATCGTATTGAGGATATTCGAGAGGAGACCCGAGTCAATCAGATGTCCTTCTGCACAAAGAGTTCGAGTGACCATATGTAGCTAACCCTTTATTAGTGTCATCAATCGGTGCCACTCATGAATGGCATGTCAATAAGTATAGCACACCTTTTTTAGTTATGATGGCTTTATCCTACAACGGTTCTCTTAATAACGGCATGCTCATGCATCGAGGACCTCCCCTACCACGTACCAATTCTGACCCGCGGATTGGAAAGACTTGGATATTGTGGCGGGCTAACGTTTCATTCGAGACAACATTTCGTCTGTAAGTGACCACCGTGCCCGGGGCGATCGCTAGCGTGTTCGTACTGTCATTCCATTGCTCACGGGCAGAGGCGATCATGTCGTCTCCTCCGCTTCTGATGATATCCACCGAAGGAAGGCCCAAAGCCTTTTTCAGGGCTTCCTTCAGGCTTGAAACTTCTTCGATTTTCAATGAATCGCGAGAATTTTGGGTCATGTAGAATACACGCAAAGCAGACTCAACCCCAGGGAAGATACAGAATTTATCGATATCGACCATGGTGAATACAGTATCCAGATGCATATAAGCCCTCGTATAGGGAATTTGAATAACAATAATTTCTTTCAAGCCTTCGCCACCGTCCTGATGAGATTTCAGCATCGTACGGGCAAAAGCCTCGATTGCCCAGGCATCGGTACGGGCACTGCTTCCTATCACGGCACAGGTATCGTTGATTATGAGAATATCTCCCCCTTCGATACTACTGCCGTTGGTACAATCATCATACATGCGGACCGAATGAAACAACCGATGATGCCGTGCAACTAGCGAGACGAGCCAGTTTTCCCGCCGTCGTGATTCGGTTTTCATCAGATTGATAAAGAATCCCTGTTTCACCATCGTGGCGGGATCTCTTGTGAAATAAAGATTTGGTAATGGTGAGATATAATACGGATACGCATCCCTGATAAAATATGACAGGCTTTTATAGGTTACCTTATCATCGATTTCATCCTTCAATAACCCTCCGATGAGATAAGCGACGAGCTGTTGCGGATCCGATTCTTGAAGATGCTCCAGGATTATCTTTTTAAGAGAAGGTGAGTGAAGATGAGCGGTATCGACAAGGTGTCTGACAACTTCCAGACGAAGTGCGGCATCACCCAGCACTTCTTCGAGCAACTGCTCGATGTAATACACAGCACATCCTTGATCAATGAGCAGCTGAGCGAACATATCATGCTCATTCTGCATCTGTTCAAGGAACGGGATATCTTCGAACAGCATTGAATCGAGGTATTGAGGAGTCAAAGATTCAAGTTCCCTCCCCGGACGGTGGAGTAATACCGCCTTGAGTCTGCCAACTTCCGATGATACTCGTAATCGTTCTTGCATGAATGTAATCCTTTATAAACAACAGCTTCCTATGCAAGCATAGAATACAACCTGAAATTCTACAACAATAAGTGACATCCGAATAATGAACCACCAGAGATGCATGGACTGTCTGTTTTGTCAATAGAAATAATATTTGACGCATTATAATCCACAGGTTAATGTTTTAAACATCATGTTTATAGCCATTCTTCCTTGCAAGATGGTATCAGACATACGGTACGATGCTTAATGTGATTTTTAAAGACTTTATATCAGTACTGTCACATCTACTTGATATTCATAACAATAATTAACAATTTT
>JAAYIV010000079.1 GCA_012523305.1 Spirochaetales bacterium | reverse complement strand
CGATGATATCGCATTGGGATACAGTTGCCAGACAGTTGGGAATCGCGAAATCAGAGATTGAAAGCATGGCTTCCGCCTTTAACATTTGGTAAGTTGTGCAATTTAATGTAATAAAACGCTTCGTTAGTTATCAACAAGCATCAACCAAGGTCTAAACGAGATTTCCGCGATATTCATTCTCATGTACTATTTTCTTCACTAGTATCAGAGGCACTATCAGAACCATCGTTTTTGCGCATGGCTCTCAATTCTTTCCCCATGCGGACCATGCAATGCCAGTAGTTGCGCTCAGCTTGATGTATTGCTCTCTGTAGTTTCTGCAACTGGAGTTCTTCATCCAATAACCAATCCGGACGGACCTGGCCTACATTCAACATGCTTTCAAGTAGTTGGATATGTTTTAATTTCGGGTGAAGCAGTTGTACTGAAGAAAGGATTTTTTGGGAAATATTATCATAAAACGGAATCAAGAATGTATCACTGCTGTGAACATATGTTGCTTCGAGCTCTTCTACATTATCGATAGATTGTGGAAGAAATGAACTTTCTTCCACAGTATTCTCAATATATAGATAGTAAAGTGCTGATACATCCTTATCATCCGAACGTCTTAGGATCCTACCTAGCCGTTGAATTCGTTGCCGTTCTGTTTGCGTGCTGGATAGCACTATTCCCACATCGGCCGCGGGAATGTCAAATCCTTCATCAAGAGCTTTGCAACATACCAGTATTCGGGCTTCTCCTTCCCGATATCGCTGGATAGCCCTCGCTTTTGCACCATCCTCCATCCCGGAATGATAACGAACCACCCGGTGGCGATATTCGGATGAAAGCTCGTGATACAAGCGATCGCTTTGTTCAATCAACTCACCGAATACAATGATTTTTGTTTCCCTGCTCAAACGTTTTATTAATGCCTGAGCGCATTTCAACCGGATATCTGCTGAATATAATACATTGGTTCTATTATGCACCAGAACAAGCAGCTGTTTAGCCCATGCGGCAATTTTTTTATCCTTGACCGTACTCAGAGCACTCAAGACCCTGAAGAAATCAAAATCGGTTATTTCTCGTTCAATCCAGAGGTTCTTGATACCCTTTTTGATAAGCGTCGATATCTTATTAGAATATCCATCATAGATCTCGCGTTCTGTTTCATCGAACTGCAGCGCTATACGGTATAGTACACAGGTAGTAATTACTTCCTGTTCGATGGCTTCGGAAAATCCATACGTATATAACACAGGTCCTAGAGCTGGAACCAAAACATCTGAGAAACCATACGTTTGCAATGTCGCCGAAAGTCCCAATGAGTAATAGCGTTGGACGGTTTCTTTGGGCACATAAGAGATACACTCAAATATTTTTTTATTCTCAACGCTTGCATAATGATGGCATTCGTCGGCAATGAGGAACACTGAAGCTTGTTGTTCCCAATCTTCAATGATATGTCTGGAAAGTGTATAGCGGGCTGAGTTGACAACATATACCATGAACGGACGATCAGGGGCATCCTTATGATTGCCATGCCAACAGCCGACTGATGATCTTGGTACCCCTTGAGCTTCCAATGCAGAAATCCATTGGTTTACCAAAAAAGTTTTGGGAACAACGATTTTTACCCTAAGATTACCCCCAAGCATTTTTTTTAAGGTAATAGCTATTGAGACTGCCAAGCGAGTCTTCCCGGCTCCCGTGACAACTTGCACCATACCTCGGCCACCATGATCAAACCATTTTTCCATGCATGCTCGTTGCCAGGCGTATAACTGAGAATCCATCAATAATTATCCTTCTTG
>JAAYIV010000078.1 GCA_012523305.1 Spirochaetales bacterium | reverse complement strand
TTAAGTATTTCGGCCACGTGGATGGCATCCAGGTGCTCATCATCATTGGGATACTGATGAACATCATAGCGAATGTTCAGACTGTCGAGAATACGCATCGCATTGGTTTTCATATCAATTACACCAAGGGTACAATAAAGGGCTCCCGGACTTGTAATATTCGGGTGCCCTTCGGATCATTGTCGGTTTCTATTATTTTTCATCGATTGCAAACGAAGTCCCGAGTGCTGAGGGAGCACTGAAGAGGCTCTTTCGTTTTTGGTTGGCGATCGTGAGGATACTGAGGGTCAAGAACGTGATCAGATAGGGCGAGAATCCCAGGAACTGAGAAGGGATAACCATCCTGAAGCCCGCGGCTTGCAAACTGAATTGCAGTGATGTGATTCCTCCGAATACCAACGTTCCCAACACTGCTTTTCCTGGATTCCAGGTAGCGAAGATCACTAGCGCGATTACGATCCATCCCTTGCCGCCGGTCATGTTGTCGTTCCAGCTGGGAGTAAAAGAGAGTGAAAGACACGCTCCGCCCAATCCTGCAAACATACCTCCGATGATAGTGTACAGATAACGGATCCTTGCAACATTCAAACCCATCGCCGAAGCAGTTCTCGGTGCTTCGCCCACCGATCTGATCGCAAGCCCGTATTTTGTCTTGTACATATAGAACCAAGCGAACGGGATGATCAGATAGAGGGCGTAGGTGAGAAGGCTGACATCGAAGAATGCTCCTATGACAGGAATCTTGTGTAAACCCGGAATAGCGATATTGTTGAACTTTGACTGCAAGTTCATCCCTACCAGGTTGAAGTTGTTTGTTTGTGGACCAAGGCGTTGGCCCAAGAAATTTGCCAGTCCGGTACCGAACATCGTAATCGACAATCCCGAGACAACTTGGTTGGCCCGCATCGTGATTGAAAGGAATGCATGGATTGCGGAAAAGATAGCTCCGATTACGATAGCCCCAGCAAGTCCGAGGAATAAACTTCCGGTATTGTATGCCGTGGCGAAAGCGGTAAGAGCTCCCATCAGCATCGTCCCTTCCATCCCGAGATTCAAGATTCCCGTCTTTTCAGTATAAATTTCACCCAGTGTGGCATACGTGAGACTCGTTCCCATAGCAATGGTTGCCGCAAGTAATTTGGTGATAAAATCCATCATTCGGCCCCCTTCTTGATTACACGGAGATGGTATTCGTTGAAAAGGCTTCCTGCGAGCAGCGGCAGCAAGACCAACCCTTGTAGCACCGCACCCATCGCTTCAGGTAGTTTTAACGCTATCTGGAGTTGACCGGCCCCCGTGGACAATGCTGCCATGACAATGGCAACTATTATGGAACCGAACGGATTCAACCCTCCCATCCAGGCAATGATGATGCCGGTAAAACCATAATTCCCGTTGACTCCGGTGGTCAGTTTCTGGGCGACCGCCGAGGTGTGAATGGCACCGGCCAGTCCGGCAATCGCTCCTGAGAACAACATCGCCATGATGATGTTCTTCTTTATCGAGACTCCTTGGTAACGTGCGGCTTTGGGATTCTTGCCAATCATGTTCAATTCAAAACCCCAACGGGTCTTGTAGAGAATGAACCAGAGGATGACAACCAATGCAAGGGCGAAAAAGACTCCTGCGTGCACGCGTCCCCAGACTGATGGCAAAATCGCCGCATCCGGGAACTTTGGTGTCCCCATGTTTCCAAACGGAGCTTTCCAGTGGTCGATATACAGATATTCGGCATACCCTATGGCAACATAATTGAGCATGAGCGTCGTGAGGGTTTCATCGACACCCCATTGGGCTTTCAGCGTTCCCGGAACTCCTGCCCACAAGCCTCCGGCGATGATTCCCATCAACAGACCGACGGGGAGCAACAGCACCGGTGGAAGGAATGTCCAGAATTGAACGACCCATGTAAAACCGATAGCCCCGCTTACGTACTGGCCTTCGGCTCCGATATTCCAGAATTTCAACTTGAAGGCAATACCGACGGCAAGACCGCACATCAAGAGCGGCATTGCTTCGCGAAGTGTGTATTGGATCCGTCTGATATTGCCAAATGAACCTTCAAACATTGCTTTGTATGCGGCAAAAGGATTGGCTTTTGATGCGGCGAGAACAATCGCTCCCAGAAGCAGTGAGATAGCGAATGATACCAACGGGACGATGAACACCGAATATTTCGATTTGGTCGTACGTTTTTCGATGATGAACCTCATCATGCCCCCCTCGAGACGGCACCGGCCATCATCAACCCCAATTCTTCGGTATTGGTGTCTTTCACATTCCTGGTCCCCATGATTTTCCCTTCGAACATGACCGCGATCCTGTCGGCAACCATCTGTAATTCTTCAAGCTCTTCAGATACGAGCAACACGGCATTTCCTTGATCGCGTTGGGCGATGATGTTCTGACGAACCGCTTCGGTTGCCCCCACGTCCAAACCCCGCGAAGGATAGACAGCGATGAGAATCCCGCCGCACGAATCGATTTCCCTCGCCAGTATTGTCTTTTGGATGTTCCCGCCCGAAAGGTATTTCACGCTGGTGCCCTGGTCTGGAGTTTTGATTGAGAAGGTATCGATCAACTTATCGGCAAACATGCGTAAGAAATTTTTTTTGATCACTACGCCTTTACTTATTTCTTTCGTGCGGTATTTCTTCATCGCCAGGTTTTCACCTACCGACATGTCCCCGACGATACCCATCGCACCGCGATCGGCAGGGATATGGCTCACTCCCGCCTTGATGAATGACAGCGGCGTATTGTTGGTCTTGTCCATGCCATCGATGTAGATATTGCCCCGGTCACAGCGGACCAAGCCGGTGATGACTTCAGCCAGTTGTTGCTGGCCGTTTCCGGCCACTCCGGCTATGCCCAATATCTCACCGCGATGGATTTCTAAAGAGACATCGTCTAAAAGAGGTCGGCCTCCGAGAGGATTGTTTACCGTAACCTGTTCGACCTTCAGTTTCACCCCGCCAGGATTGTAAGGGCAACGGTCGAGTGAAAATAACACGTCTCGGCCTACCATCATGTTTGCCAGGTCTTTCGGGGTCACATCGGCGGTATTGCAGATATTCACCGTCTTTCCTCGGCGCAGGACCTGCACCTTATCGGAAAATTCAATCACTTCATCCATTTTATGGGTTATGAAAATTGCAGATTTGCCTTCACTGAGCATGATCTTCACGATATTGTTCAATTCATGCGATTCTCCGGGAGTGAGGACAGCGGTCGGCTCGTCAAGGATAAGGATATCCGCTCCCCGATAGACAAGCTTGAGAATCTCAACCCGTTGTTGTTCGCCGACCGACAGATCGTGGATCACCGCCTGAGGATCAACTTTCAGGCCGTATCGGTCTGACAATTCAATGATCCGGGCATTGATACTATCGATGTCGGGGACAAAGGGAAGGTCTTTCATTCCCAATACTATATTCTCGGCGACCGTCATGTTACCCACCAGCATGAATTCCTGGTGGACCATACCGATGCCCAAAGCCATTGAATCTTGCGGGCTTTGGATATTGGCATGTGTCCCGCGTATATGGATGGAGCCGCTATCGGGTCTGTACAAGCCGGCGAGCATATTCATCAATGTGCTCTTGCCAGCTCCGTTTTCTCCCAATAATGCGAGAACTTCGCCTTGCATGAGAGTCAGGTCAACCGATTCGTTGGCGATCACTCCGGGGAAACGTTTTGAGATATTCTCCATCCTGACGATGGGTTCAACAGATTGTGTCTGGTTCATGTAGTGTCTTCCAGGTCGGAACCATAGGTACCGTGGAGTCATTTGCGATTCAAAAAAGGGCAGACCGGAGTCTGCCCTTTATGAGCGGTTCAACTGATTATTTAACTTTACCGACAACGCCTTCGACGAACCAGTCCATCGTAAGCATATCGCCATCGGCCATCTTTTCACCGGCCTTTTGTTTTACGGCTCCGGTGTTGTCCTTCAATTCGCCCCAGAAGACATCGAAGGTGCCTTTGGCCATTTCATCGAGCTTCTTACTGACCAATTGCTTGACATCAGCGGGAACGAGCGGAGAAATCTCAGACAGCTTGATCATGTCATCTTCAAGGCCGCCCCAGTATTCCTGACTCTTCCAAGTACCGTCAAGAGCGGATTGGATGGTCGGAATCATGTAATTGTGCCAGTTCCACATCGGAGAGACGAGTACTTTGTCATCGCCGATGATCGCACGGAAGTCGGCATTGTATCCGACAGCATACTTACCGCGTTCGATAGCGGCCAATGCCGGCTGGGTGGTATCCTGATGCTGGGCGATGATATCGCACCCCGAGTCAAGAAGTGCGACCGCTCCCTGACGTTCCAATGAAGGATCGAACCAGGTGTTGGTCCATACGACGCGTACTTCGGCAGTCGGGTTGACAGATCTGACGCCCAAAGCAAAGGCGTTGATACCACGGACAACTTCAGGTGTGTTGTAAGCGCCAACATATCCGATCTTGCCATTGGCGGTCATCTTCCCGGCGATGATTCCGGAGAGATAACGCATCTGGTACATTCTTCCGAAGTAGTTGCTCATGTTGTCGTTCTTAAGGTATCCGGAGCAGTGTTCGAAATATACATCAGGATTTTCCTTGGCAACCTGCAGCATGTATTCCTGGTAGTTGTAGGAATTTGCAAATACCATTTTGCATCCTGCGTCGACTAGTTGCTCCATCGCTACCGCAGCACGGTCATCTTCCGGCACGCCTTCCATTCGGATCACTTCGATCTTGTCACCGAAGTAAGCTTCAGCTGCTTTTGTTCCTTGGTCATGCATATACGAATATCCCATGTCTCCCGGGGGACTCACGTATATGACGCCAATTTTCATAGGTCCGCTTGCTTGAACTTTGGTTTCTGCAGCACCTTGTGCGAATACAACCGAGGTTGCCATCAGCACAATCAAGAACACGACAGACAGTTTCTTCATAGAACTCTCCTTATCTCTGCATATCGCGGGAACATCTGCCCGCATACGGAATTGTATGGTATCATGTAAAAGCTGTCAAACAGAATCGTACGCAATTCCCACATCGAGAATTTCAGATTTTTAATATAATGAATTAAATTGGTGGTAAATTTAGGTTAACCGTAATATTGGGAAAAATATTTTGGTAAAAATTTAGATATCGAATGAGATCTAAATTAATCTGAAAAATAAAGTGTTTTCGAAAAACTACCAATTTCTTTACTATATGATGGACAGATGGTATGATTTGCAGTTACTATCGTTGTTATACTTTTGTCACCTCTTTATTACAAATTTTGTTTGGATGGTATTATGGATAGACGTTTTAAGGTCCTTATCACCATTATGTTACTATTACTGCCACTTTGGGTCATCGGAGCCGCATCGCCGCTGATTGTACGATCCCCATGGTTCGAAACACCTCAAAGTTCAGTCGATGTGCTAAAAAAAACAGATATCCAACACACATCTCTCGCATCCCAACTGGGCTTACCCGAGGAACCGGTTCCCATTCCGGCTCGTGAAGAACGGACTTTGGCCGCGATTGCTAACCAACAATACCCGGTCACTCCGGGCGATACTCTTTCATTGACATATGTGGAAGGGAAAACGACCGTCTCTCTTACGTTACAGGTAGGAGGGGATTGGCGCGTATCTATTCCAAACTTTGGTGCGGTCGACGGCAAGACCAAGACGTTTAGCCAGCTTTCGAAGGATATCGAGGTGTTGGTCTCGACATATTTGCCATTCTCATCACCTCGTGTGAGCTTAATCTCAACCGGATCATTTTCCGTACTGGTAAAAGGTGAAGTCTACACATCTCAGGAAGTTCAGGCCTGGGGACTTTCAAGGTTGTCTTCGGTAGTGTTTGCCGCAACGCCCTATGCATCATCGAGAAATGTGCTGGTGACCTCGGCAGACGGGAAAACTACCGGTTATGATGTATACAAGGCTCTTCGGGATGGGGACATCAGTCAAAACCCATTGATCCGATCAGGGGATGTCATAGAATTTACCAAGGCTGAGCGAATCGTTTCGCTTGGCGGAAGTGTCGGGCGTCCGGGAATTTATCAATTGAAAGCCGGTGAAACTCTCAACGAGCTTTTGGTTGGCTATGGTGGCGGGTTGCTTGCGGGAGCAGATAGCAATGTGCTTATCGAACGCAAAGGGAAAACAACCGATACCGCATTCCAAGTGATGAGGCATGATGCTTCGAAGGCAAGCTCGTTTACCCTCCAACACATGGATTCGGTACGTGTCGAGGCTATTGTCGCCGCAACTCCCGCGGTCACGGTAGAAGGAGCGATCGCGGTTACCGAACAACAATCGTTATCCAGCATTCCCGCCTCATCAGGGCGATTGCTCTATCAATTCTTTCCCGATGAGACCCTCCAATCAATGATAATCGCGCTTTCAGATCGATTCACCACTACCACCGACCTGAGTCAGACATACTTGCAGCGAGACGGATCACTGATTCCCATCGATGCGCAGGCAATTTTGGCAGGGGTGAACGTACAGGGCGCTGATACGCGATTGAAAGCCGGAGATAAACTGGTGGTTCCGTTCAGCCAGATGTTCGTGACAGTCTCGGGCGGAGTGTTGAAACCGGGTGTCTATCCATATATCCCGGGAAAGCAAGCTTCCTATTACATAAATCTAGCCGGAGGCTTTGATCCTGAAAAAAATAGAAACGAAAAATTTTCCATGACGGACAAACATGGCGGGAAGCTCGATAAAGATGCTTCGGTGACGCCCGAGACAGTCATTGCGGCTGCATTGAATACGTTCAATGCGACAAATGGGCAAACTCTTGCTACCACCGTGACGATTGTCGGGCTCGTGGCTACAATTTTGTCGATAGTATTGAATGTGATGACTATATCGAGCAAGCTCTAGGGAGAGACGCTGGTGGACACAACGGAACAACTTCAGACCGAAACAGGTGAACACCTCTCTGAAGGGATGAGCATAAAAGAACTTTTGCATATTTTGCGAGTCAGGGTCGGGTGGATTATCGGAGCATTCATCATCGTCAT
>JAAYIV010000077.1 GCA_012523305.1 Spirochaetales bacterium | reverse complement strand
TGCGATACTGTTTCCTGAAGATGCCCATCGACCTGGCATCCGACACAACGGGAAAGCGGTATCGTGCCGAAAGGTAGTATTGAAAGTTAAAATCTGACATTGTATTGGAATAAAAACTGACAGCCGGTTGGTATTACTACAACCGGCTGCATTGCGTTATCCCTACGAACCCTAGGCCTTGAACAGGGGTACGAAGATATTCCAATACCCCATGACGAATACGGTGATGACGATCAGCGGCAATACGTACGTTACATATGCGCGTGTCCATTTTGGAAATTTCAGGCCTTTACCGGTGTCAGCTTCAGTAACGAAATTTTTCCAGCCCCATCCTCGTTTCGAACAACAGAAAAATAGAAAGACTAATGATCCGAGGGGCAATAGTGTAGAACTGACAATGAAATCTTCAAGATCCAACACGCCTGAGCCAGGTCCTAAGGGTTGGAATCCAGAAAGGAAATTGAATCCAAGCACGCAAGGCATTGACAGGATGATGATTGCCGCCACATTGAAAGCAACGGCTTTCTTTCGTGACCAATGCTTGACATCTATCCAATAGCTCACGATATTCTCGAAGACCGCAATCAAAGTCGAAAGGGCGGCAAAACTAAGGAACAAGAAGAACAGTGCCCCCCATAATCCCCCTCCGGTCATTGAATTGAAAATATTTGGTAAAGTGATAAAGATTAATGATGGCCCGGCATCGGGACTCACACCGAAGGCAAAACAAGCCGGGAAAATTATCAATCCACTGAGAAGTGCTACCGAGGTATCAAGAGCGATGATATTCACACTTTCTCCAGTGAGTGTACGTTCCTTACCTATGTACGACCCGAAAATTGCCATACTTCCGATCCCAAGACTCAACGTGAAAAAAGCCTGCCCCATAGCTGCATAAATAGCATTCCAAAGCCCTGAATCAGCCAAACGGTTGAAGTCAGGCAATAGATAAAAACGAAGGCCTTCTGCGGCGCCGGGAAGCGTGACCGATTTGATTACTAACAGTATCATGACCACGAACAATATTGTCATCACAACTTTTGTAATTCGCTCGACCCCTTTCTGTAACCCTATGATACAGGTTCCCATACCCAGAATCACGGCCAGGATCATCCAAAACGTCATTTTCAACGGATCCGCAAGTAAGGTTCCGAAATAGTTGCCAACAGAGGAGGCATCAAAACCCCGCAATCTTCCTGTAGCCATGGCAAAGAAATAATGGAGGAGCCAACCACTAACCGTGGTATAAAACATCATCAATACATAGTTTCCTCCTATCGCTATCGGTCCATACGCATGCCATTTTGTTTTCTTGGGTTCCAAAGTCTTCAATGCAAGACCGATATTTTGTTTGGAAGCTCTTCCGACTGCAAATTCCATAACCATGATAGGTAACCCCAATATCACGAGAAATACCAAGTAGATCAGTACGAATGCCGCACCACCATGTTTCCCTGTGATAAATGGAAATCTCCACACATTTCCCAAACCGATGGCACAACCTGCCGACAATAAGATAAACCCCAAACGGCTCGCTAACGTCTCGCGTCCTTTACTTTGTTCCATAACACAACTCCATGATGTCTGATTGCCAGTATGAGAGCATACTGCCGGCAAGTGTAAACGCTAGGGTTTTAGAATGCAAGATACTTTTCATCCTTTCCTTGACATTGGTGCCACAGGAAAGGCACAATATGCTCATAAGGCTTCAGATGCTTAAGGAGTAAACCCCATGGACACACGCTCGATTCTCTATTCCTATCTTTCTTCGCTTCCCTTGGAACGATTGGATGCCGGTATGGTCGCATATGTTGCGGCACTGGAAAAAGTTTCTCAGGTCGCCCCTTCGATTGCTTCCAGAATAGTGAATGAACTGAAAGATCAAAGAAGCCATCTCAAGCTCATAGCCAGTGAGAATTTCAGCAGTCTTTCGTGCCAGTTGGCCATGGGGAACCTTATGACCGACAAGTATGCCGAGGGGTATCCGTTCCATAGATTCTATGCCGGTTGCGACAATGTTGATGCGATCGAAGATGTAGCTGCACGTCTTGCATGCCAATTGTTCGGTGCGGACCATGCATACGTGCAACCCCATAGCGGAGCTGATGCAAATTTATGTGCTTATTGGGCAATCTTGAATGCCCGTGTCCAAACCCCCGAATTGGAAAAAATTGGAATCACCAATCCTAGCGAATTGGATCGTGTCCAATGGGACGCGATTCGCCATAGCTGCGGCAACCAACGTCTATTGGGTCTTGATTACTATTCAGGTGGTCATTTGACACATGGGTATCGTCAGAATGTATCCGCACAGATGTTCGATGCATATACCTATACGGTAGATCGCGAAACAGGATTGCTCGATTATGATGCCATAGAGCAGCTGGCGATTGAGATTAAACCGTTGATTTTATTAGCTGGTTATAGTGCTTATCCGCGATTGATTCATTTTGAGCGTCTGGCAGAGATAGCAAAGAAAGTCGGAGCGACCTTTATGGTCGACATGGCCCATTTTGCAGGACTTGTTGCCGGAAAAGTAATGACCGGATCCTATGATCCGGTTGCTTGGGCGGATGTGGTGACCACCACCACCCATAAAACATTGCGCGGACCCCGTGGGGGAATGATTCTTTGTAAACAAGCCTATGCGGATGCTGTCGATAAGGGATGCCCGTTGGTCATAGGAGGCCCGCTTCCTCATATGATCGCTGCAAAAGCAGTAGCGTTTGCCGAAGCCTTGGATCCTTCTTTTACGATCTATGCAAACAAAATTGTCGAAAACGCAAAAACATTGGCAAGAAGTTGCATGGAACTGGGCATCGGTGTGGCTACCGGCGGAACCGACAACCACCTCATGTTGCTCGATGTACGACCATTCGGACTCAATGGGCGCCAAGCAGAAACCGCGTTACGAGAATGTGGCGTGACCTTGAATAGGAATGCACTGCCATTCGATCCGAACGGACCTTGGTACACGAGCGGTTTGAGAATCGGCACTCCTGCGGTCACGACATTGGGTATGGGAGCCGGTGAAATGAAGGAAATCGCAGCAATCATTAAACTTGTGCTTTCCTCAACGCGACCTGCCAAGATTACGAAGGGTGAAAAGGCAGGGCAATTGAGCAAGGCCAAGGCCATTACCGATCAAATGGCAGCAAAAGAAGCTCGATCAAGGATAAAAGCCCTGCTCGACGCATTCTTGCTTTATCCTGAACTGGATGGTGAGTTTCTGCAGAAATATGTTCTGATGAACGAGTAGATATTTGGATCAAAGGAGATCGTGATGAGCAAGATTCCTACAGATTTGAGGTATTCTAAAGATCATGAATGGGTGAGGATCGTACAAGACGCAGCTTTGGTTGGCATTACTGATTACGCACAGGACTCATTGGGGGAAATTGTATTCGTTGAACTTCCTCCTGTGGATGAAGCCTATGCTGCAGATGAAGAAATTGCCAATATCGAATCTGTCAAGGCTGCTTCAGCTATCTATAACCCTATCGCCGGGACTGTGTCTGCGGTGAATGACGAACTCGACGGATCGCCCGAGTTGATCAATGAAGATTGCTATAAGCATTACCTGTATCAACTCAAGGACTTCAACAAAGCCGATGTCGAAGCGTTATTGGATGCCAAAGGGTATGAGGAATTCCTGAGAACTCTCTGATACGATCGTGTCTAACTACAAAATATTACTCTTTTCTCATGATAAAAATAACGGTTTAGAGTATTGACACTATAGGCTGCTATTGATAATTTGTAAAAACTACAAATAGAAAATTATTACAGAGGTTATCATGAGAAAAAGAGCGATCGTTCTATTGTTGGGCATACTGATTGTATCCGGCGTTTTCGCTAGTTCATCTCGGTTTATCCCGTTTGTTGAAACTGAACAGGGTTTGATTTCAGTACTGTCCCATACCTACCAAAATGGAACCTCTGAAATCTCTGCAGGGACTGATTTTGATTTCAGGAATAACGGTGGTCAAGAGATTGCCTTTCCATTTTCCCGATACGTTGTCGGTGCCACGATAGCCAATACCCACAGGGCATGGCTCACATACCAGCCCTTGCGTCTCGAGACCAATGTCACCTTCAGGGACGCTGTTACAATTGGGAATGTGCTCTTTGCCGCTGGCAGTCAAATGGATCTGCTCTACAGCTTTCCATTTTATCGGTTCTCCTATACCTATGACGTGTTGTCGAAACATGCGGAAGCTGATGTAGGCATAGGCCTTGCGTTGCAGATTCGCAATGCTTCCATAGTGTTTGAGAAAGTTGATGGAACTGCACAGTATGTATCGCAGAATTTGGGATTCGTTCCCGCGCTTGTTCTCTATTCGCGCTATGAATTCCCTTTTGGCTTGGTTCTCTCTGCAGAGATTACCGGTATTTATACCTATTTGAAAGGACTTAATGGAGCGAACTTCACCTTCGAAGGATCGATCTTGGATGCATCTCTGAGGATGGGGTATCTTGTTGGAGATGACGTGCAGCTGTTTGGCAATCTCAGGTTCTTTGGCGGGACGGCAAACGGTACGAGTGGTTATGAAGTCGATGCATGGACGGAGCCAACTACCAGATACACTAAAAATAACATTGCAGCCATTACGGTCTCAGTCGGAGTGAACAAATCCTGGTAATATAGCCAAACGTACAGTATTGTCAGCTTCGGGCAAGTGGTCTACACTGAAACGAAGGTTTGTTGTCTTTTGACCGGGAGGCTTCATGACACCGTATATTCCCCATACAGATGACGATCGAAGGAAGATGCTTGCGGCTATCGGTATTTCTTCGATCGATCAACTATTCGCCGATATCCCGGAAGAGGTTCGGCCGGAGCCCTCGTTATTCAGTCAGAAAGGACTGAGCGAGGCTGAAACTTTTGCGCATCTTGCCGCTCTTGCCGCCACTAATAAGATGATGGTTCCGTTTATGGGACTCGGTTCGTATGACAGACTCATCCCCGCTGCGGTAAAAGCTCTCGCCTCATTACCAGCATTCGTGACCGCTTATACACCGTATCAACCTGAAATATCGCAGGGATTATTGCAGGCAATTTTTGAATACCAAAGCATGATATGTGAATTGACAGGTATGGAAGTGTCGAATGCATCATTGTATGATGGTAACTCTGCGGCTGCGGAAGCTGCCGCGATGATGCTCTCATCCAAACGTAAGAGCACTACTATCCTGATATCCTCGACAGTCCACCCATTCATGCTCGATGTAGTACATACATGGGCTATGGGGACAGGCTTTGTTATCAAGGAAGTGAATGTTTCGGATGGTAGTTTCTCCATCGACTCACTTGATCGGCTTATCGATGACAGTGTTGCGGGATTAATCGTTCAAAGCCCTAACCGCTATGGAGTGGTTGAAGACTACACCGGTGTGGCAGATTTGCTGCACCGACACAAAGCGATGCTGGCAATTTCCAGCGATCCGTTATCGCTTGCCTTGTATTCGTCACAAGCTGAATGGGATGCTGACATCGCGTTTGGCGATACCCAACCATTAGGCCTGCCGATGTCATTCGGAGGACCTTCCTGCGGTTATATCGCAGTACACAAAGAATTGATGCGGAAGATGCCGGGGCGAATTGTTGGCCAAACACTCGACAATCGGGGCAACCGGGCATTCGTACTGACATTACAGGCTCGTGAACAACATATCAAGCGTGAACGGGCAACCAGTAATATCTGTTCGAACCAGGCACTTGCCGCTTTGACCACGACGATTCACCTTTCTATGATCGGATGGCAGGGTATGGTTGAGGCCGCCAATCAAAGCTTGGCGAAAGCCCATTACCTTGCTTCCGAATTAACTGCATTGCCACATGTCCATTTGGCATGGGACAAGCCGTTCTGGTGTGAATTCACCCTCCGTCTCGAACATCCGGAATTGATTGACAAGTTGTTGAATGCCTTGGCTGACCAACATATGCTCGGTGGTGTAAAGCTCTCAAGACTGACCAACGATTCCGAGAATGACGCTCTTTTGGTCGTTGCTGTTACGGAAAAACGAACAGAGGAACAACTGCGATGTTACATTGAAACCGCGAGGAGGGTCTTGGCATGACTGAACCGTTGTTAATCGAACTTTCCCGTCAAGGAAAGCAAGCTTATTCTTATCCTGTGTCGTCCCTAACAGTTCCAGAAATCCAGGAACATCTCAAGCGTAAAAAACCTGCTGCATTGCCAGAGCTTTCCGAGCTTGATGTTGTTCGCCACTTCTCACGCCTTTCGACAAAGACATTCGGTGTTGATTACGGTGTGTATCCATTGGGCTCTTGTACGATGAAATACAATCCCAAGATCAATGAACAGGTTGCCGCAATCGAAGCGTTTAATACTATCCATCCATTACAACCGGAAGAGACCGTACAGGGTGCTCTGGAGCTGATGTATCGGCTGCTTGAAACGCTCTCGGTCGTTACCGGCATGAGCTGGGGTACGTTGCAACCCTCAGCCGGCGCGCATGGTGAATACACAGGGTTGAAGATAATCAAAGCCTATCATTTGGCACACGGGGATGAGAAGCGAACCAAGGTCATCGTTCCAGTCTCGGCTCACGGAACCAATCCGGCTTCGGCGGCCCTCAATGGTTTTGATATCGTTGAGGTTGCGACCGATAACCACGGTCTTGTCGATATGGATGCTTTGAAGATCTTGCTCGATGATTCGGTCGCGGCGATCATGTTGACCAACCCGAATACGCTGGGCTTGTTTGAAAAAGATATTCGAAACATTGCCGATGCCGTTCACAAGGCTGGGGGGTTGCTGTATTACGACGGGGCAAACCTCAATGCAATCATGGGGATGGTGCGGCCGAAGGATATGGGATTCGATGTAGTACACCTGAATCTACATAAAACCTTTTCGACACCACACGGGGGCGGTGGCCCTGGTGCCGGTCCGGTTATGGTAACTGAAGGATTGGTCGATTACCTTCCAAAACCTGACATAACCAGGAAAAACGGAATGTATGCCTTTGATTGGGGTTCGCAGCGCTCTATTGGGAAAGTCTCTGGATTTTGGGGGAATTTCCTCGTATTGGTCCGGGCATATGCCTACGTTGTCCAAATGGGCTTGGAAGGCTTGCGAGAAGCTTCGAGACATGCTGTTTTGAACGCCAATTATTTACTGTCTCTTTTGCAAGGATTATTCGATTTGCCGTATGGAACGCGATGCATGCATGAATTTGTCGTGTCAGGACAAAGCTTAAAAGATAACCATCAGATCACGGCTTTGGATATTGCCAAGATGTTGCTTGACAGAGGATATCATCCTCCCACGATCTATTTCCCGCTAATAGTACATGAAGCTATGATGTTTGAACCGACTGAGACCGAATCGATTGATGATCTGGAGGCAATGGCCGATGTACTGAAGGAACTCGTTGCTTCAGCCAAAGAAGATATACAACGGGCGAAGGATGCACCTCAGAAGACAATTATCGGAAGGGTCGATGAAGTCTCCGCTGCAAAATTCCCAATTCTTCAATGGAATGCCAATAGTATACAGTAAAAATTCGAATGAAAAGGAAATCGTATGCAGTCATTTAAGACAGATGTGGTGGTGATAGGTTCCGGTTTGGGTTCGTTGACAGCAGCTGCGTTGTTAGCCAAACGAGGACTCAAGGTAATGGTTGTTGAGCAACATTTTCAACCCGGAGGCTCCTGTGGAGCTTTCAGACGCGAGGACAGAACCTTCGACCAAGGGACTTCTATGCTCTTCGGATTCGGAGAAATCGGATTCAATCCCCATCGGTTTGTAATGAACGAACTATCCGAACCGATTTCCGTCATCAAACACCGAGAACTGTATCGTCTCAATTATGCTAAACATCCAATATTGTTTGATAAAGACATTGATAAATATCTGGAATTCCTAAGCGGTCTTTTTCCGGAGGATATCGGTGGTATTCGTGCCTTCTATGATTATATCGGTGATTTGTATCATCATGTCATTGCTGTGGATCCCGTATGTATCGCACCCTCTGAAATACCAAATTCCGACGGAGCAAAACGATTTTTACGTAATCCGGTCCGGAATATCAAACTATTGCGGTTGCTCAACCAAAGTGCCGGGCAGCTGATGAGAAAGTTTGTCACGTCAGAACGTGTGTTTGGATTTTTTAACAAACTGACAAGTACCTATTGTTATACCACGTTGGATGAAACTCCGGCGATCTTGGCAGTTACCATGTTCATGGAAAACCATACCGGAGGAAGTTATTACCCGGTAGGGAGTTCGGAGCAATTACCGGGTAAACTGGAAAAGTCTATAGAAGAACACAGCGGGACCATTCTGTACGATACGAAAGCTGTCGGATTAAAATTCCTCGATGGGAATCCCAGGATGGTCGTTGCTGAAAGTCCGTCAGGCACGATTGAAATAACCGCTGATGAAATCATATATGGCGGAACTCTGTTGAATCTTTACACCAAGATGATCGACGAAGAACACAGGGATCCAGCAATGGTTGAGAAGGTCAAGAATTATGCGATGACGTATCCGAGCGTTGTGCTTTATTGCGTTGTCGATGCTTCGGTGTTACCTGAAGGAACCCTTCCCATCGAGATGATGGCTGACAACCCCGATGCATTGGATGAAAAGGAAGTGACGGTATATGCCTATTCTTTAGCAGATAGGTCCATAAGCAAACCTAATGAACATGTGGTGATTGCCATCGGTCCTTCGTTACGAGAATGGCCATCACCGGCTTCCCCCGGTTACAGAAACAAGGAATACGCTCAATTCAAGCAGGAAGAACTCGATAGGCTTGTCGGAGTGTTGGAAAGCCATTATCCAGGATTTTCAGAAGGGGTGATCCATGCGGAAGTGGCGACCCCTTCGACCATTGAATATTATGTGATGAAGGAAAAAGGATGTGTGGCAGGTCCCAAGCAGATGATGGGACAGGACCTGTTAAGACGACAACATGCCAAAGGACCTTGGCCAACGCTTTTCTTCTGTGGAGAGGGGACAGTGATGGGCACCGGTAGTCCGTCTGTGACAATCAGCGGGATCGGGGCGGCGAACATGGTGCTCCGCAAGAGAAAGATGAAAGAATACCGGTACTCTGAAAAAACGAAGAATGTGGTTGAAGTGATTGCCCAGAACGCTCCTGAACCTCGTCTTGACGGGAAGAGGGTCATCCCCTCGCTTAACAAGGTTGAAGGTGATGCAATGATAGCGCTTCACGATGTTGCCACTGCGTGTCAATGGTGCGACCCTGCTGTTTGTATCCAAGCGTGTCCCGGTGCTATCGATATCAGAGCGATCATGCGACGCTTGGAATGTGGTAATTTATTCGGTGTTTACAACATCCTCAAGCTCCACGCGGATCATGAAACAGGGCAACTTGTATGTGCCTCCTGTAGCGCCCCTTGCGTTGATTCCTGTTTGCGATCTACATTTGATGACGAACCTGTCGCAATTCGATCGGTATTGTTGAAAGCTTTCGAGGAAGGGTCTGCTCAATTTGCCAAACAATCTTCAACTTAAGGAGCTACCGGCTTGTCAAGGATGCCGATAAATAGTGGTAACTCAGTTGTCCTATCAATGATCGCGTATAAGAACGGGCGGTCAAAAACAATACGTTTGATTTCCTGAGGAGCCATCGCCGTGGCTTTCATCACTACTGAAGTGACCGCCGCGGCTTCGGTTCCCACCTCATCGACTTGAATAAAGCTCTTATGTTTCACATCGCTGATAAACAGATCTTTTGTCCCGGCCTCGCTCATCAATGAAAAATCGGCTTGATCGGGTAAGAAGGCAATTTTCATTCCCATTGAAGCCAAATCGGTGATAAGACTGACTTCATATGTTGAAGTAAATGTGGGTATGGCGAGATCGACTTCAGCCGAAACAATCGAATGTTTTCCATTAAGTACCGAAAACAAATCCCGGGGATCTTGGTGTTCAAACCAAGATCTGATGGATAATCCTTCTTGCGGTATCAGTGCCGCAAACCAATACCGTCTTCCTTCGTAAGGCATCATGATTCCCTGTGCTTGATTGAAATCAATGTACTGCATGCTGCGAATGGTGTGCATAAACGGTCTCATGATATCCTCTGACTGAGCATGAAAGATTTGTTCACGAGTCCGTTTCACTTCGAAAGGTTCTTCCCAATCAGATTTAAAATAACTGGCATTGATCAACATCACCAACATGTCTGCAGACGTACGGTCGATGATCGAATCGATTTTATCTTTTGTTGATTTCGCAATCCATGAATTGATGGTCTTAGCTGCTTCCTGATCATTGAAATCGATACTTTTCGCAGTCGCCTTAAAGTAATCAGCATTTATCTGTAAGAATTTTTGGGCAACATGATAATCATGTTGCACCCAAATGGAATTTGCGATTTCCACTATGGTATTCTTTTCTGTATCGGATAATGCATCTATCCAGAAAGCAACGTTCTTATTAAGATCTTCCAGAGAGGCCTTCGGCGATAGTACCTTTACCATCGCGGCTTTTGTCTCTCCTTGAGCGCCGTTGGCACTCATGCCAAGAGCTAGATATACGGAGAGCGGACTGATCATGATATTTTCATGTTGCCGTTCGCTTGTTGATTGCAATAGGTTATGGGCGAATTGATAGTAACCGTCAGTGACAGCGGGAGTTGCTTCACCTGATGTTACAAGTCCTTTTGACGGGCCGATGTGTTGCATCAAATCCTCAGATTGTTTTTCAGGTATTCCTTTTGAAAAAAGTATCGCTATGGGAAGAACAAAGAATACAACGGCGATTAACTTCTTGATTCTTGGTTTCATAGAATAAGAACTCCCCCTTTTCGACGAATTGAAAGCATTAGTCTTAGAACAATCATTATAACAAACAGCTGTGCATATGAGATACATACAAACTGCTAATCGGTAATCTTGAATTGGGATTGTCAACCTCCCACTTCAATAGTATCCTTTTCGCATGAGTAACATATTGATTAAAGATGGATTGTTGGTTGAATCGGATCGGTCTTGGCATGCTGATTTGTTGATTGAAGGAGAAAAGATTTCCAGGATCGCCCCTTCGATAAAAGAACGGGAGCTGCCTGGCGATACCGAGGTTATTCATGCTGAAGGATTGTGCGTGTTACCCGGACTCATCGATGCTCACACTCATTATCACCTTGAATCACGTAATACTGTCACGGCGGATGGCTTTGCTGAAGGAAGTAAATTGGCGACCTTCGGCGGCGTGACCACTGTCATCGATTTTGCAGATCATGATAAACATAAACCGTTGGGCCAATCAGCCAAACTACGGATAGATGCAATGGGTGCGAAGATGGCAATCGATTACGCAATTCACCAAGGCGTATATCAAGTAGGAGATAACCTGATCAGTGAATTAACACAATTGAAGGCAATTGGAGTAAGTGCGATAAAAATATTCACGACTTATAAGAACGTAGGGTATTACATCGAATCGGGCTCGTTGCGTCAACTGTTTCAAGCGTGCAAGAAGTTGGAGATTCTTGTAACCGCTCACTGTGAGGACGATGATCTTCTCAATGCGATTGCTCGTTCTTATACCGGTGGCTACGAAGCTGCAAATCATGCCGATTTGCGGCCTGCGGAAGCTGAATACAAGGCAATCATGACATTGGGCCAACTTGCCAAAGAAGTGGGTATCCCTCTTTATATCGTCCATGTTTCTTCTTCCCGAGGAATGGAGGCGATCAGACAATTGCGATCAGAGAATGTCGCTGTGTATGCTGAGACGACCTGCCATTACCTATTACTGGACAAAACTAAACTGAAAGGTGACAAAGGGCCTTTATTCGTAATGACGCCTCCCTTACGTAGTAGAGAAGATAATCTAGTATTGCAAGATGCTATGGTCGCAAGAGAGCTCCAAGTCGTTGCCAGTGACCATTGCTCATTTACCAAGGAGCAAAAACTGGCGGCCCTCGATTGCCGTTCGATATTACCGGGAATTCCTGGAACCGAAGAGATGTTGCCACTTATTCATACTTTTGCCGTCGCTTCGGGCAGGATGTCAGTGTCGCAGATGGTCCGGTTATTGTCGACCGGACCTGCAAGGTTATTCGGTCTGTATCCCAGAAAAGGATCACTGAAAATCGGATCCGATGCTGATATCGTGTTGTTTGATCCTGAAGCTTTATGGACTCTTGATGGCCACAATATACATTCGGCTGCAAGATACACTGCCTATGAGGGGTTCAGGGTAGTGGGGAAAGCTGTCATGACCTATCTAAGGGGCAGGTTGGTCATGGGCGATGATGTGTACATAGGAAGGCCGGGTGACGGACATTTCATTCCAATGGGAATATCTACGGCTTATATGTAAGGAGTACTGTCATCAGCACGCTAGATACATGGCTCTTTATCGGAATTCTTTGCTTATTGTCCATCATGCGAACGTATTACAAGATTCGGTATGCTCATGGCAGTGGTCTCAGGGCATTCGCCCATGAACCTTTATACTTAATACTTTTACGGTATATTCTCGGATGCATGTTGTTGGCACTGCTATGGGTGATCCTTTTTGGCAATCGAGACACTGCATGGGGAACCACGAATCTAAACGATGCTATCCAAATAATCGGGGCGATAATGGCAATCGCTGCCTTAGGATTGTTATGGTGGTCTCACCATTGTTTGAAAGAGGCTTTCTCAACCACCATTGAAACATCACAAATTGATAAACTGGTAATGACCGGACCGTATCGATATATAAGGCATCCGATGTATCTTTCATATTTCATATTGTTTCCGGGATTAGGCTTATTGATTGAAAACTGGCTATTTGCCCTTTTGGGAATCTTGATTATTGTAACATTGACAGTTATCAGGATAAAATTCGAAGAACGTGCTTTGAATGAGAAATTCCCCCAAGAATATTCTGATTATACAATGAGAGTGAATGGATTCATATTCTTTAACAAGATGAAAAATAAATGAATTAGTTTTTATGATGCATAGAGTTTACTGACAATTAGTTCTACTAATCTGTCAGGTAAAAATCGCTTTGCAAACAACATCAGTTTATACGTAATACCTACGGCACGTCGGATGGGCAGTCGCTTTTTTTGTGGCATGCGAACAATAACTTTAGCAACAGCTTTTGCCGATGCCCCATGCAATTCATCCTGTTCCATTTTTGTAATTGATCGTTTTGCTTGCATTGCATAGGGTGAATCTTCGGGGATCACACTTCTCCTGCTTCCTGTAAATCCCGTGTTGGTATCGCCAGGTTCGATAATGGTAGCGTGGATGCCAAACGGTCTCCCTTCTATCCGCAACGCTTCCACATACGATTCCAAAGCACTTTTCGATGCACTGTAATGGCTTTGGAACGGCACACAGATTCTTCCTGCGACAGATCCGACAACTATGACCAACGATGGTCCTTGAAAGCGCATCAGGGGGAGAAGCACTCTGTTGACACGCAATACTCCGAAGTAATTGGTTTCAAATTGCATCGTCGCGTCAGCATGGCTCGTCTCTTCTGCGGTTCCTGCGATTCCCATTCCCGCGCAATGGATAATAATTGAAATACCCCTACCGGTCATTGAAACGGCTTCTTCCCAAATTGATGCGATCTTTGAAGCAACACTGCTATCATCGGTAACATCCATACGATGCATGATGATATTTTTTCCATCGGAAGAGTCAGAAGTTGCTGAACGTGAGACTCCCCATACTTTGAAACCTTTTTCTGCGAATAATAAGGCAGAGGCAAGTCCAATGCCTGAACTTGCCCCTGTGATTAGTACATTGTTTCCGAATCGAGAATGCATGACTTACTTCTTTTGTAACAAATCTCTGATTTCAGTAAGCAAGACGATGTCTTGAGGAGTAACAGGTGTAGGTGCGGGTTTTGCAGCTTCTTCGGCTGCCATTTGTTTTTCTCGTAATTCTCTGAATTTGTTGAATGTGCGTACAATCATGAAAACTACAAATGCAATTATGAGGAAATCAACAAGTCTCTGGATGAAATTCCCGTATGTGAGTGCCAATTCTGCAGTTTCTGCAGTCGCTTGCCTGATGACGATACGTAATTCAGTAAAATTCACACCGCCAAGAACCCATCCTACAAAGGGCATGATGATATCTTTGACTAAAGAGTTGACAATTGCTGTAAACGCTGTGCCGATGATTATTCCAACAGCAAGATCCAATACGCTGCCTTTCGAGATAAACTGTTTAAATTCTGCAATTAAACCTTTGTTCTTTGCCATTCTGCTTGCCTCCTAACGCAAGTTTGAAAATCTTATCACATCTTGATTCCATAAGCTAGTTCAAGGTTATGTTTTTAATAAGGATTACAATATTTAAACGGTTATCGATCATGAGAATCGACTGCTTTACACTGAAGAATCTTCACCGTATGATTTCAATGCATCATCGCATAATCCAAAATGAAGGTTGTTTTCACATGCATATCTTGTTGTTGCATATCATCGGAACGATAGGTGGGTTGCTTTTTAGAAAGTTCAAAATGCCTGCAGGGGCACTTATAGGAGCAATGGTGTTCGTAACAATTTACAATTCGGTCACCAAAAGCACTGTCGATTATCCTCAAGTGCTAAGGACGATCATGCAAATCTGTTCGGGATTGATCATCGCCAGCAGGTTGCGCAAACATGACATTTCCAATTTGAAGACGATGATAGCCCCCGTAATAATACTTATTGTGATGCTGCTTGGTTTCACCATAGGGTTTTCTTTCATCATGAAAATTCTCACCGATTTATCGGCATCAACCATATTTTTTGCCACTGCTCCGGGGGGAATGACCGATTTAACTATCATCGCAGCTGATTTTGGGGCTACGGTCGAACAAGTGGCACTCCTTCAGCTGTTCCGTTTGGTGTTTGTGATAGCAGTGTTTCCGCCTATGATGCGTCATTTCTATCTGAAAAGAATGCGCTCTGATTCATTGGAAGCACATTTGGACGAACCGATTGAAAAACCTAAAAAGAATGTTGATATTCACTATGTGACACATCTGTTACTGTTATTGATGATCGCAGCTGCCGGAGGCCTATTGTTCAAAGTGATAGGAATACCTGCGGGTGCCATCTTGGGTGCGGTATGTGCCATCGTCGTATATAATGTAAGATTCGGTGAAGCTTTCTATCCAAAACCTCTCATGGTGATAATACAGATTGCAGCGGGCTGTTACATCGGAAGTAAAATTGGCGTTGATACGTTTACCGCATTGCCTTCATTGATGATCCCCGTGGGTATTATGATCGTCGAAGTCTTTGCCATGGCCTTTATAACCGCGTTTATTATTCATACAACATGCAAGCTGGATTATACGACAGCTTTATTCAGCTGTATCCCCGGAGGAATCACTGAAACGAGCATCATCGCCGAAGAACTGGGATTGGATACGCCAAAGATCGTTATCATGCATACCTTCAGGATAGTAGCCACGATAAGCCTTATGCCGCCGATAGTTTTGCTCCTAGAAGGAAGGCTTATCTAATAGCCCCTCTTTCTCTTAAGTTGCCAATTAGTGTATACTTTCAGCACTTCGGAAATGTTCAAGGGAGACACAGGTATGGAAAAGAAGAAGATGCGGATCCTCACTGGAGACCGTACTACCGGCAGATTGCATTTGGGACACTATGTCGGAAGCCTTAAAAGCCGAGTAGCTCTTCAGGATATGTATGATACATTTATCTTGTTGGCTGATATTCAAGCATTGACGACTCACTTTGAAAATCCGAGCCTTATCCATGACAGTATTTTCGATGTTACCATCGATAATCTTTCTGTCGGATTGGACCCCACGAAAGTGACCATTGTCCAGCAAAGTGCCGTGAAGGCGATAGCTGAAATGACAGTCTTTTATTCCATGTTGGTAAGCGTGAATGCCTTACGCCATAATCCGACGATAAAGACAGAGGCAAAACAATATGGTTATAGTGAACTGACCTACGGATTTCTCGGGTATCCCGTAAGCCAGGCAGCTGACATAACGTTCTGCAACGCAGATTTGGTACCTGTTGGCGAAGATCAGATTCCCCATATCGAATTGTCAAGAAAGATTGTGAGAAAGTTCAACGACATGTATGGCACTTTTATTACAGAACCGCAGGCGAAATTAAGCGATGTCCCGCGACTCTCTGGATTAGACGGTAACGCGAAAATGGGGAAAAGCCTCGGCAACGCGATATATTTATCAGATTCAGCTGACGAAGTAGCGCAAAAGGTGCGCATGGCAGTGACCGACCCTGCAAGAATTAAGATTTCGATACCAGGGAATCCCGACATCTGTAATGTGGCCAAATATCACAAGATATTCACACCGGATAAATATGATCAGATATGTGCAGACTGTCGAGCGGCAAAGATCGGTTGTGTTGCATGTAAAAAAATTCTGATCAATTCGCTTAACACGCTATTGGATCCGATGAGAGAACGCCGTGCTTATTATGAGAACCATATGGATGAAGTTTCCGATATCATCCTTACTGGAAGCAAGAAGGCAAATGAAATCGGCGATGCTCAAGTTGCCATGATGCGTGAAGCTATGCACATTGCGATTTAATGGACCGATATGGAACGGCAACAACCTTTTTGGCAGATCATCGTTAAAACGATTCCGGTCATGATGGGATACATAGTTCTCGGGATTGCGTTTGGCCTAGTGATGAACCAATTTGGTTTCAATCTATTATGGGCTGTTTTTATGAGCGTATTCATTTATGCCGGATCGTTACAATTTGTGCTAGCGGGATTGTTAGCACAGGGTTCGCCTTTGATGACGATAGCAATAACCACGTTAGCAGTGAATAGCCGCCATATATTCTATGGACTTTCCTTCATCGAAACCTTCAAACGTATGGGTCATCGTCGCCCATACCTGATGTTCTCACTTACCGATGAAACCTATGCCTTGTTCTGTTCGCTTCCTCCCGACCAGAAAGACCCATATACGATGGGTACGATCGCGGTGATGAATCAGCTCTATTGGATTACCGGAACACTTATAGGTTCTGTTCTGGGTGAGGTCATTCCATTCGAGTTGCAAGGTGTGGATTTCGCTATGACCGCACTGTTTACCGTCATCGTCGTGGATCAATTGAGGTTTTCTTCAAACAAGTCGCCTGCGGTCATAGGAGCGATGAGCTCGGTGATCTTTTTACTGCTGCTTGGTCCCGACAAATTCCTCTTGCCGGCACTTTCAGTATCGGTGGTCGCACTTTCCCTTATCCCATCGCGCTTCTTAAATAGGAGTACATGATGACAACATTGTACATGGTGCTTGCCATTCTTGTAGCCGCTGGATGCACCATAGGTGTTCGCATATTGCCTTTCCTTATTTTCTCAAAGCGCAAAGAACTGCCGAAAATCATCGTGTCATTGGAACATACTCTGCCACAGGCAGTGATGATGGCATTATTATTCTATTGCATCCGGAACGTGAATTTCCAACACCTACACAATTGGACAGGAACAATCATCGCTGTCACCGTCACGGCATGCTTACATCTTTGGCGCAGAAACGTCCTGCTTAGCATTATTACCGGCACTGTGACGTACATGGTATTGCTTCAACTAGGGCTATCATGACAATTTCGAATTATTGATTGTATATGAAAGCTCTCGGTTGTATGATTCATAAGGATAAAAAGGAGGTTTGGCATGCCAAGAATTCCTATTTCTCAATATGGATACAACTTCATTGAACAACCATATGTTCCTGCCGGAGAAGACGAATACTATGTAAGAAATCAACAGATCACAGAATGGAATTGTACATGGAGACATCTCACTGACCTAGAGATTAACCGTCTCGAACAATTGGGCAATACCTGCCCGAATTGGAATGATGTACTCGTTGAAAATCCGATAGATATCGAACTGATCAAAGGGAATTCTTTCTACGGATTGGTACGGATAGGATCTATGCAGCCATTTGTAGTTGGTCACCATGATTTTTTCATACCCGAAGGAATCCGTTACAGCCATATCGTGTCCTGTGATATCGGTCGTCACAGTTCAATCCATCGTTGTGGATATCTGTCGCATTATATCATAGGCGAATTTGCAATCATTCATGAAGTTGATGAATTGGATTCTACAAATCACGCTAAATTCGGAAATGGCGTGGTGATGGAGAACGAGTCGGAGGATGTCAGGATCTGGCTTGGCATCATGAATGAAGCCGAAGGAAGAAAAATCCTTCCGTTTGCTTCAATGATCTGTGCGGACGCATGGATGTGGGCCACATATCGTGAACATCCTCAATTGATGCAACGGTTCATCGAACTAACGAATAAATGCAAAGATACTCGCCGAGGCTATTACAGTATGATCGGAGAACATGCCGTAATAAAGACTTGCAGGACGATCAAAGATGTAAATTTTGGACCGTTTGCTTATGTTAAGGGTGCGAATAAACTCAAAAACCTTACCGTTCATTCCGACGAAGCTTCTCCATCGCAAATCGGTGAAGGCGTTGAGTTAGTCAATGGCATTATCGGGTACGGATGCCATGTGTTCTATGGAGTAAAAGCCGTTCGATTTGTAATGGGGAACAACAGCAACCTGAAGTATGGAGCAAGGTTACTCAACTCGGTCTTGGGTGATAACTCGACTATTTCATGTTGCGAAGTCCTTAATTCATTGGTATTCCCGTTCCATGAACAACATCATAACAATTCTTTTCTTATCGCTGCCTTGGTCATGGGGCAATCAAATATGGCTGCAGGAGCAAATATCGGATCAAACCATAATACGCGTGGAAACGACGGAGAGTTCATTGCAGGAAGGGGATTCTGGCCAGCACTATCAAGTTCAATCAAATACAATAGCAAATTTGCTCCGTTCACGATAATTACGAAGGGAGATTATCCTAACGAGATGAATATTCCCTTGCCATTTTCACTGGTCTCCTTCCACGAGAAGAATGATTGTTTGACAGTCATGCCGGCCTATTGGTGGATGTATAACCGATATGCTTTGGAACGCAACGATTGGAAATTCAGGACACGTGACAAACGCAAACGGGTAGTGCAGCATATCGAGACCGATTATCTAGCTCCCGATACGGTCGAATACATCGTACATGCCATGGAGTTGCTCTGTTTATGGACCGGTAAGTCTGCAGTGGATTCAGGACTTTACAAGGCCTCGACAGACCAAGAGCTAAAAGAAATTGGGAAATTATTGCTCGAAGATACTACAAAACCATTTACGGGTGATGTGTATGCAAAAGGATTGGAACGTTCATCTTCACCGACGCATATCATAAAACCATGCGAAGGGTATCATGCTTATAAAGAGATGCTTATATTCTTTGCAGTGAAAACATTGCTTCGGTTCCTAGATGAAAATGAAACTGTATCCGGCCTTCAAGCATTGGAAAAGAACATACATGAATGGACCGATAACCATGAAGGGGCAAAAGATAGCATACAAGGACCGTTCGTCAATTTGGGAGGACAGATTGTCTCGGAACGGATGGTAATGCATTTGGCAGAGGATATTGTCAATGGTTCGATAGCAAGTTGGGAACAGGTCCATGAACGATACGATGTTTGGTGGATTGAATACCCGATGGTTAAACTTGCCTGTGCATTGCGCGTGTTGAATATGTTCGTATCACAATCAACGGTTGCAGAGTCATGGAATGATTTCATAACTATTTTCAAGAACTTGTGTGACCTCAATGCTTCTGAAGTACTTAAGACTCGGAAGAAGGATTATGACGAGCCGTTCAGGAAATGCACTTACAGGAATCTCGAGGAAATGACAGCGGTATTGGGAAAGCCAGAAGAAAACAGCTTCGTACATACTACCGCAGAAAGAATGGAGGCGATGAAGAGCCTTGCCCAACGCTTCTTTTCATGGGCTTGATATGTTACAATCAGAGCAGGATAGAAACGGCCACATGAAAGGAGGACTTTGAGTATTCATGCAACAACCATCTGACCCGGTAATTTTCGATGAGGGAATCTTCTTGGATTCTTGGGAGATCAGCCATGAGGATAATCGGGATTTTTTGGAATTGTGTGCGCTTTCCGGTAAAGTGACCGACTCATTATCAGATGGGTTGAACAGACTCGATAAAAATACTCTAAAAGAACTCGGTGCTGATTTGTCGGTGCCATTGAAATCTTCGATGGCAAAGACACAATTAATTGAGCTCATAACTGAAGCGATAACTACGTCATTTGCCGATTTTATCGTGTATCTTCCTGTGGCAAACCTCAGATTTCTTTTACGATTCAAAGAACAATCAATAAATGTAATTCCAAAAGAGGCAATGCTATATAGAGATATTTCCCATACCCATAACTTGGGATATTTGTTTTTATTCGATACTGGGGAATACTATACTGCTGTGTTGCCAAGTGTTTTGCGCAAGATGTTTCTTGAACTTGATACCGATTCATTGTTTTCGATGGCCGAACTTCACCAACGGCTTGCCGGTTATGCGGTGTCATTGACAAATTTATACGGAGTGCTCGATATCGATCAATTTGCAAAAGTGTGGAACCGTTATGAGAGTGAGTTGTTGACTCCTGCTCAAATCGGAGACGAAATGGGATTCTTGGCTTTTACTTGGTATGCTTTCTGGTATTCTGATGAACTGATCATATCGTCTTATTTTGATTCGGAAGAAATGCTCGCCCAGTTCATGGCGAAAGTCCATGACATCCCCTATTATGTGCCAACGAAAGATGAGTTGCGTGAGTATTTCTCAGACCCATATAACGACAGATCTCCTGCCGTACGCGAGATGCGAGAGTTTCTATCGGGCTATGATCTGCCTGCGAAAGAAGACATCGATGATCTACTGGCTGATCTCGCCGATGTTTGTATAGCTGATAGCGGTATGGACAATGCTTTGGATCTGTTGCAGCAATACGGAGTACTGTTCAGGGATTATGAAGATGCAACCAAATTCACCCAGCTGTATACCGAGCTCGATAGCCAATCACGCAAATGGAATCTTCGTGGCCATACGAAAGACAGCGATAATACGGCCAGCCATTACAATAGAAACTAATGTTCAACGCGGTTTTGTACGTCTCTGAATATCTGTAATAAAGGATCCCACCATGATGAGGCATATTTCCCCATGCCTATGCCTCGTATTTTTTTAATTCTGTATCGTACTAATGTATCGGCTGGCTTCCTGCATAAAATGGCAAGATCCTTTAAGATGGTATCTTTGATTTTTTGTGCTGTGTATGCGGGATTTGCATGGGCTCCTTCCGGGACTTCCTCGATAATATCGTGAATGATGTTGAATCGTTTCAGATCTCTCGCGGTAATCTTCATCGCCTCGGCAGCTTCTTTAGCTCGTGAAGGATCACGTAATAATATGGAAGCATACCCTTCGGGAGTAATTACCGAGTAGACAGCATTTTCCAGCATATATAATTTATCTCCTATCCCGATTCCCAACGCTCCGCCACTACCGCCTTCGCCGGTGATGAAACAAATGATAGGAGTTTTTAACATTGAAAATTCCTTTAGATTCCGGGCGATTGCTTCACCTATTCCGCGCTGTTCTGATTCGAGTCCGGGATAGGCTCCGGGCGTATCGATAAAACAAATGACCGGACGATGGAATTTTTCAGCTTGTTTCGCCAAACGCAACGCTTTGCGATATCCCTCCGGATTACTCATCCCGTAATTGCGTAGTACATTTTCCTTTAAGTTTGATCCTTTTCGATTTCCAATTATCGTGACTTGGTACCCGCCGATTGTGCCGATACCTCCGATCATCGCCGGATCGTCCTGATAATAACGATCACCGTGAAGTTCCATGAAATTTTCACATATCAACTTGATGTATGTGTCAACTCCAGGACGACATTGTTGCCTTGCCAGCAATACACGATCCCATGACGATCTGGAAGGAGATGGAGCTTCGACATCGACCATGTTCTCCATCGTCCCGACTGAAGATACGAGATCTCCCTGTTCACCTGAAATTACTTGTGTTTCTTCTTTTTTCGGCACATTCCTCATCGTACGTTTTATCTTCTTGTATTGATGCATCCCTAATAGATACGCTAGCGTTTCTTTTAACTTTCGTCTGTCTACGATGGCATCTACAAATCCTCTTTCCAATTGGAATTGGGCAGTTTGGAAACCAGCCGGCAGACGTTCGCCGATCGTTCCTTCAATCACGCGCGGACCGGCGAAACCGATAAGTGCTCCCGGTTCGGCTAAGATTACATCTCCGAGCATGGCAAACGAAGCGGTTACTCCGCCGGTCGTGGGGTTTGTGAGAATGATGAATAAGGGGATTCCCAACCGATCGAGTAATGCTGCCGCACTACTTGTCTTTGCCATCTGCATGAGGGAGAAGATTCCTTCTTGCATCCTTGCGCCACCCGATGCCGTACAAATTATGACGGGGGTGTGTTCTAATGCTCCTTTGAACATTGCCTGGGTGATTTTTTCTCCGACGACAGAACCCATTGAACCACCCATGAACCTGAATGACATCACGGCGAGAATAGCCTTATAAGAACCGATGGTGCAACTACCTGTAATTACAGCATCGGTCAGATCCGAGCGTTTCTGATTCTGGGCAATCTTTTCAGCGTACCCATCAATGCCTATCGGATTAGAAGAAGTCAGTTCACCGGCAAACTCGATGAATGAATCTGAATCGGTAAGCAGTGTTATTCTTTGCCGGGGATCGATATCGAGATGATGGGTGCAATCATTGCAGATGCCCCATTCGGATGCGAGAGCTTGTCCTTTTATCACATGACCACAACGTGGGCAATTGTCTTCTCTAAGCATAGGCTTTCTTCCTGGTTTGCGATTTTTGGACTGACATAACCTGATCGAATAGATTGGTTGAAAATTGCCCTGTCTTGAATTGCATGGTGTCCAAGACTTGAAGTTGTTGGTCGCGGTTTGTTACGATTCCTTCGATTACCAACTCCTGCAATGCTCGTTTCATCACGCGAATACTATGGTTCCTATGTGATGTGTGTACAATGATCTTTGCTAATAGGTGATCATAATGGCACCCGATAGAGTAATGTGAGTATATATGACTGTCAATTCGCACCCAAGGGCCGCCACAAGGAATATAGTTTTCAATTTTTCCAGGAGACAAAGCATTGATCCTACATTCCAATGCATGACCGGTCAATGTTACTTCTTCTTGTGAAAAAGGCAAGGCTTCTTTGTCGGCAATGTGTATCTGTTGCTGCACGATATCGATACCACAGACCATTTCAGAAACTGGATGTTCAACTTGCAGGCGGGTATTGACCTCCATGAAATAAAATTCATCGTTATATAATAAGAATTCCACAGTACCGGCACCTCTGTACCCGATGTGTTTGAAAATCTCTATTGCCGCATCGGTCATCCGTACTTTAGTTTTTTCATCAAGTGCTGCACACGGACTCTCTTCAATGAGTTTTTGATGATGGTGCTGTACCGAACAATCCCGTTCTCCAAGATGAATGACATTACCAAAAGAATCTGCAAGCAATTGCACTTCAACATGACGGGCATTCCCTATGAATTTTTCCAGAAGGAGATTCCCGTCAGCGAAATATGAAAGGGCTTCCTTGGTAGCGGCAGCAAACATTTCAGGCATCTGTGAACGATTTTCTATTATTCGCATCCCCCTGCCTCCGCCACCTGCGGCAGCTTTGAGGATTACCGGGTATCCCACTGCCTCGGCGTATGACAATGCTGTTTGCATATCAGCAAGAGGACCTTCACTTCCTATGGTGGTGGGAACCCCTATTGCTTTAGCAATTCTCTTAGCTTCAATCTTATCTCCCATCAGTGCTATCGTTTCGGAATCCGGGCCGATGAAAATCAGGCCGGAGTTTTCAGTTGCTTTGGCGAACCTACTGTTCTCAGATAAAAATCCGACACCTGGATGAATTGCATCACATCGAGTCAGACATGCTGCAGTAATGATATTTGAACCGTTAAGATAACTGTCAGCAGGAGTTGGCCCTCCAATACACACCGCTTCATCTGCCATTTTTACATGAAGCGAATCAACGTCTGCATTTGAATAGACAGCCACAGACCGTATCCCTAGGTCCCTGCAAGCCCTGATTATCCTCAAGGCGATTTCTCCACGATTAGCGATGAGAATTGAACGAATCATATCCGGCGTACCTCAAATAACGGTTGTCCGAATTCTACCATCGCGCCTTGCTTTGCCAATACCTTCACTATCTCACAAGGGAATTCCGCTTGGAGTTGATTCATCATCTTCATCGCTTCAATGATGCATAACACGTCACCCGTAGCTATGGTGCGACCCACTTCGATAAACGGCGGGGCATCGGGAGATGGAGTAAGATAAAAAGTCCCTACCAATGGGGATTCAATAATATCCGGCGAGTTTTCTGTCACACGATGGTTAGCTACCGGTTGTTGCGATGGAGGGACGACCGGGGGCAAGTTTGGCTCGTTCGCCCGCTTTAATTTCACTGTATAAGAAGCACATTGTAGTTCTAACTCGCTTAAAGTGCTATGTTCAAATTCTTCGATTATCGTATGTAAATCTAAACTATCCATAGCTTTATCCTTCTAATAGTTGTTCGTACGTGTAATTTTATTTTAACGATATATGTGTTTATAGTCAATATTGACAAAAAATAATAAAATGTAATTAATAATAGAGGGCTGTTGATGTGAAAACTGGAGAACCATGCTGTGGTTCGAAGATACTATATGATGAATGGAGGGCAAAGTTGACACAACAATCAATCAATGCGGGGATAGTGGCCATCGGAGCCTACGTTCCTCCAAGGAGAGTTTCAAACGAAGAGTTGGCGAACCAAGTTGAAACCAGTGATGAGTGGATTTTTTCCCATACCGGTATCAAATACCGACACTTAGCCGATGAAGATATGGCAACGAGTGATCTTGCAATCGCTGCTCTTCGTAAGATGCAAGACGACCATAACATCGATCTGTGCACGATCGATGCAATCATAGTTGCAACAGCGACCCAGGATTTTGTCGGGTTTCCTTCGACCGCATGTGTTGTTCAAGGCAAATTAGGACTGACACCGATCGCTGCGTTCGATCTTGCCGCGGGTTGCACTGGATTTATCTATGCATTGGAAGTGGCAAAAGGTTTGATCATGAGCAAATCAGCGAGGCGAATCGCGGTAATCGGTGCTGAAAAACTCTCAGCAATCACTGATTGGACCGATCGTGATACTTGTGTGTTATTCGGTGACGGAGCCGGCTGTGTGCTTATTGAATCCAGAGACAGTCAAATATCAGGTATCGTTGACAGCGTACTTCATTCCGAGGGGAGCGGAGCATCGTATCTATGCATACCGAGCGGAGGTTCATCCAGGCAATCAATCGTGGACGGATCTGATCCGCATAAAATCCACATGGATGGTAGGGCTGTCTATAATTTTGCTGTGCGTGTAATGGGCTCGGTGATCGAAGAATTGCTTGAACGAAATGACTTGACAATCGATGATATCGATTGGATTATCCCGCACCAAGCCAATAGCCGGATAATAATGGCAGCTTCCAAACGGTTAAAAGTCGATATTGATAAATTTTATATGAATATCTTGGAATATGCCAATACCTCTTCAGCATCCATACCGATCGCCATGAGTGAAATGTGTGGAAAAGGGCTGTTACGAAAAGGGAATAAAATCATCACAGTCGGATTCGGAGCTGGCCTCACGTATGGAGGTAATTATATCATATGGTAACCTTTGGAGCACTGTATCCGGGTCAAGGATCACAATATCAACAGATGGCACTTGATTTCTACGAACGGTCAAAAGCAGTACGTCAGCTGTTTGAATTCACCAGTGAATGTTCGAAAATCAATATGCATACATTGCTGTCCGAAGGATCTCAAGAAGAGTTACAGCAAACAACCAATACACAATTGGCTATCACCTTGGCCAATCGTAGCGCCTCCATTGTACTTGATGAGATGCAAATTTTCATTCCATTGGTTGCCGGTTTTAGTCTGGGCGAACTTTCAGCATTGGCGACATCAAAGATAATTGATGATCAGAGCCTAATAACGATTGTCATTGAACGGGCAAGATTAATGAAACAGGTGATACGGTCCTCCTCTTCGTTGTATGGAGAACTTGGAATGGTGGCTGCGATCGGCTTGAGCTATCCCGAAGTCGAAGCAGTGGTAACATCATCCAGGTTGGACCACATATACTGTTCGAACGACAATAGCCCGACACAGGTTGTAATAGCCGGGGCAAAACAAGAATTGGATGAAGCGAGCGATCTGCTGAAAGCCGCTGGCGTAAGGAACATCATACCTTTGAAAGTCTCAGGTCCATTTCATACTCCTTTGTTGAACTCTGCTGTGGAACCTTTTTCATCATTCCTAGAAACAATTCCGTTTAATGATCCAAACATTACCGTAATCTCATCGGTATCAGGAGAACAGATTTCCAGTGGATCACAAGCCCGACTCCTTTTGGCAAGACAGTTAGCCAATCCAGTTCGATGGACGCAAGCCATGAAGACCATAGAAACCTTCATGCAGAAAACCGAAACCAACGGATTGCTCGAAGTAGGTCCGGGAATGGTACTCACAAAGTTATGGAGAAGCTATTCAGATGCTATCCCGGTATTTTCTGCAGGAAGTATGCAAAAGATTGAGAGCATCATGGCAATCAAGGAGATGAATGAAGATGAATGATCATGACTCAACGATGGAACATAAGAGAAATGTATTGGTTACCGGAGGATCGAAAGGCATCGGAGCGGCTATTGTCGAACAATTCATCAAGGAAGGGGACATGGTTTGGTACCTAAGTCGCTCACAGAGTGAACATGAATCGAGATGGATCTCAATTGCTGCTGAACATACAGGGAACGTGAAGCATGTGCCCTGTGATATGGCCGATAACCATTCGATAGAACAGGCTTTGGATACAGTGATGGCTGAAGCCTCTTGGATCGATGTGCTTGTAAATAACGCCGGTATCACACGTGACGGCCTCATCATGAGAATGAAAGATGAAGCATGGGACGAAGTGCTCCAAGTGAATTTAAAGGCAATGTTTATCACTTGTAGGAAAATCAGCAGGGTAATGGCCTCAAGACGTTCAGGGTCGATAATCAACATGTCTTCAATCGTTGGAATAACTGGTAATGGTGGTCAAACAAATTATGCTGCTTCGAAAGCTGGAATTATCGGCTTTTCAAAAAGCCTGGCCCGCGAATTAGCCAGCCGATCAGTACGGGTCAATATCGTAGCCCCCGGTTTTATCAAGACTTCCATGACAGATATTCTATCCGAACAGATTCAAGATTCATTACGCGAAAACATTCCCTTAGGAAGAATAGGGACCCCTGAAGAGGTCGCCAAGGCGGTACTGTTCCTTGCTTCTGGGGATGCTTCTTATATTACCGGACAGGTAATAGCCGTTGACGGCGGCATGGCAATGTAAGGGAGGGCGAGATCAATGTTTTGTGACTTTGGCAGGCGAGTAGTAGTGACCGGGATGGGCACGGTTAATCCACTTGGCCACTGTATAGGTGAATTTTGGGAAAATATCAAAGCAGGGAAATCAGGTATCGGCGTACTGACAAAATTTGATTGCACAGATTATCCATCTAAAGTAGCCGGTGAAATCCACGATTTTGACCCTTCCGACCTGTTGGATAGGAAAGAACTCAGATCGATGGCTGACTTTACCGTCTATGCGATGCATGCCGCCGCGCAGGCGATGGGACAAGCTCGGCTCGGACCGAACGGGGAAGGTGGTTTTGATCCCTGTTCGGCAGGAGTGTTCATCGGAAATGGTATCGGCGGATTTGAAATAGTTGAAGATAATTTGAGGAAACTATTCGAAAGAGGGCCTCGAGCAGTAGCACCACTCACGATTCCAAAATTAATTGCAAACGAAGCTGCTGGAAATATTGCGATCCGGTATGGTATCAAAGGACCATGCCTGACCAAAGTGACAGCATGCGCATCCGGGACCGATGCGATTGGTGAAGCTTTCCAAGCAATCAAGTGTAATATGGTCGATCTGGCAATTACCGGTGGAACTGAGGGAGCCATAACAGAATTGGCAGTATCGGGTTTTTGCAGATTGCAAGCTCTTTCGACCGCTTATAACGATGTTCCGACACAGGCATGCAGACCATTCGATAACGATAGGGATGGATTTGTAATCGGAGAAGGTTCGGGAATATTAGTACTTGAAGAATTCGAACATGCAAAAAAGAGAGGGGCTCCGATATTGGGTGAAATCACCGGATATGGTGCCACTTGCGATGCGTATCATCTCACAGCACCTGATCCCGAAGGCTCCGGAGCTTCGAGAGCGATGCAAATTGCGATGAAGATGGCCAACATTGCACCTGAAGAAGTCGATTATATCAATGCCCATGGAACATCGACACAAGCAAATGATGTCATGGAAACCAAAGCGATCAAGCATGCGTTCAAAGAACATGCATACAAGTTGAAGGTTTCATCGACAAAGTCGATGACTAGCCATCTTATTGCTGCGGCAGGAGCGGTCGAGGCAATAATAACAATCCTAGCATTAAGAGATCAATTTTTCCCCTGTACTCTTAACATAACAAACCCTGATCCAGAATGTGACCTTGATTATGTCCCGAACCAAGGGCTATATGGTAGTATTCGTAATGCATTAAGCGAATCACTTGGCTTCGGAGGTCATAACGGTGCGTTAATCTTCAAAAGAGTCTGAGAACAGAGCTTGTTATGATTTACTTGGAATATAGCGGAGGAAGAGTCTGAAAATGAAGGATGAGTATCAGGAAATTAAAGAATTGTTGCCACACCGTGAACCATTTCTATTAGTGGATCGTTTGGTTGCCGTCGATGAACATGGTTGCATTGCCGAACATCTTTTTCGAGGTGACGAACAATTCTTTAAAGGCCATTTCCCACATTATCCGGTGGTTCCGGGGGTACTGTTGATTGAGATGATGGCTCAGAGCGGAGGTGCGGGACTGAGGGAGTTCGGAATATTGCCTTCCGATTCACTGTTTATGTTAGGTACTGTTGAGAAAGCAAAATTTAGACACCAAGTTCGCCCCGGAAATCTTGCAGTGATCGAAATTACTAATCTTCGGGTCTCTCAAGTGATGATTCGGCAGAGTGGAATCGTGAAGGTCAACGGACGAGTGGCTGCGGAAGCTACTTGGATGTGTCTTGTCGGTTCACGACAATAGGGGGTATCCATGGTAATTGTTCCTAAAATCTTAAGAAATGTATCACTGACGGCCCATCCTAAAGGATGTGAGCTTTCAGTGCGAAACCAAATTGATTGGGTACGTCAGCAGCTTGAGCAACACTCTGATACGCGTTATCAACTGCCACATACGAATTTCTTCCCGAAAAAAGTCCTCATAGTAGGAGGGTCTACCGGATATGGTTTGGCATCAAGGATTGTAGCAGCTTGTGTCGGCAAAGCCGATACTATCAATGTTTCGGTTGAACGAGAGCCATCCGAGACAAAAACAGCGACGCCTGGATGGTACAACACTACCGTTTTCGAACGATATGCAAAAACACATGGACTAAAGGCTGTCTCAGTGCTCAAGGATGCGTATGCAAAAACGACAAAAGCCGAAGTGGCCTCCCTTATTGCCAAGCATTTCGGAACGATCGACTTATTGATCTATAGCCTGGCGTCTCCTGCAAGGACAGACAGCTCCGGAACGACCTATCGCTCAGTAATCAAGCCTATTGGCAATCAGTATGGCGCGCTATCTGTTGATGTTACTACGGGTATGGTATCAAAAGTAATCGTTGAACCTGCCGATCAAAGCCAGATAGAAGAAACCGTGAAGGTCATGGGCGGGGAAGACTGGAATGATTGGATCACATATCTATTGCAATGCAATCTTCTCTCCGATGGCTTTAAAACGGTTTCTTATTCATATATCGGACCAGAATTGACATATCCGATCTATCGTTCGGGAACTATAGGCAAAGCAAAGGAAGACTTGGAAAACAGCGCAAGATTGTTGAATGAAACATTGCAGAGCGTTAATGGGTCTGCCTATGTATCAGTCAACAAGGCCCTTGTCACTCGGGCAAGTGCAGTAATCCCGGTCGTCCCGTTGTATATAGCTTTGCTCTATCGAGTGATGAAAGATTTGAATCTCCACGAAGAATGCATCCATCAAATATACCGTCTATTTTCCGAACGATTGTATACTGGTACATCAATTCCTCTGGATGAAAAAGGCAGAATCCGTATCGATGATTGGGAGATGTCCGATTCGGTGCAACAAGCTGTACATCTGCTCTGGTCTGCCCAAAGTGAAGGGCAGGCTATCATCGGTGGTGACCTGGAAGGATTTATCACCGAATATGCCAAGATTCATGGATTTGGATTTGATGAGATTAATTATTCGGAGGATATAGATCCTCGTATCATTTAGCAGGAAAAAATAGTAGAAAAAAATACTATACATATGTTATCATGTTCGTATGAACGTGGTAGAAAAGCTTGATATTCTTTCGCGCGACGCACAATACGATTTGTCATGTGCATGTGGAACAAAAAATCCTGCCGAACACCGTAAAAAAAGTACCGGTGATACTTGGTTGTACCCGGTTACGGTGGCAAATGGCGGTACTGGGATCATGCTTAAAACCCTCATGTCAAATGTGTGTACCAATGATTGTTTATATTGCCCTTTGCGTAATACGATGGATACCCGTCGGGTCGGATTGATTCCAGACGAATTGGCTTCTTTCTTCATGGACCTTCAAAGAAAGCGTAAATTGATCGGCATGTTTCTAAGTTCAGGTGTAATCGGAAGTCCTGATGCTACCATGGAGAAATTGACTGCTACCGCTGAAATCTTACGAAAGAAATATCGATATCGTGGATATGTGCACATCAAGATAATACCAGGGTCTTCAACCGCAGCAATTGATAAGGCTCTTTCATTAGCTTCTGCAGTATCATTGAATATCGAGACACCCGGAGCAAAGTTTTTCTCAAAATTATCAGAAAAGAAACAGTTTGAAACCGACATTATCGAACCGTTGAAGTACATAGCGCACATGACAGCCAACGATGCGCCCTTTGCCAAGATACACAAGACCAGCCAATTCATAGTAGGCGCCTCAGACGAATCAGATCGCGACATCCTATCCTATACATGGGCGATGTACAAAAAACTATCGTTTCACAGATTATACTTTTCCGCATATCAATCAGGATTGGGAGATCCTTCAATCCCCGGTGAACAGAATCGGATCATCCTTCCGGACCACATTGATGATCAAACACTATTCCCTTTCGAACCAAGAAGAAAAGACGGTTCGTTGTTGATAAGGGAACACCGATTGTATCAAGCCGATTACTTATTCAGACAGTATGGTTTTTCTTTTGATGATCTGTTATTTGAACAAGCAGGCAATTTGGATCTCAACATAGATCCAAAGCAACTATGGGCTAACAGACACCCTGAATTTTTCCCCGTATCGCTTTCCAAGGCGTCGAAAGAAGAATTGTTACGAGTTCCCGGATTAGGGCCGATTTCCGTAGGAAGAATTCTGAAAGCTCGTAAATGCATGAAGGTACGATCGCTCGACACATTGAAAATACCCCAACATTTAGTTCAGAAAGCAGAAACTTTTATAACCCATTGATTGTTGTTGTCATTACAAGAACTAAACATTATAGTTAATTTACTGAATCGGAAAGGGGTAGAAACATCCAATCGGCGGGCCATAGAATACAAAAAAGACCTCTAATCATACTCATGCTTACACTTATGGGCAGTATGCTTGCAGCTGTAACCACTGAAATGGAGTTCGGAGGTCAACAATGGAGAGTAAAAACTTCTCATGGCCCTGTCGCTCCTGGTCCGAACTATTGGTCCAACTCATCGCAGTCGGTATGGCTCGATGATCAAGGAATGCACCTTACCATTTCCAAACGAGACGAGATATGGTATGCAACCGAAATCTTTACCAGGGCACCGTTGGGATATGGTACGTACGTATTTACTGTTGACAGTGATTTTTCAGCCTATGATCCGAATATTGTAGCAGGATTCTTTACGTGGGACACCCAAAATGTAGAGGCGAATAGGGAAATTGACATTGAATTTGCATCATGGGGGATCCCTCAGAATATGTATGGGCAGTATGTTGTTCAACCATTCACTTCTCCTGATCGGATTAAATTATTCAACCCTAAAATGCAAGGAACATACTCGACGCACAGAATCGTGTGGACTCCATCAATATTACAATTCGCCAGTTGGCATGGAGCTATCGATCCTGAAAGTCCTGAAGCCTTCTCAAACTTGATGGCCGAATGGACTTTCAATGGTCAGATACCAACCGAGGGAAGGGCGCGATTTAGAATCAACCTTTGGTTATTCCAGGGAAGAGAACCGGCAAGTGAAGCAACCACCGTTCTTACTATCAAGTCTTTTTCTTTCGTTCCTTGGCAGTGACTGTTGTTGGTGGTATTGACGGCCCAAAGCCTTTTCTTACCTGCGCCCCCCAACCTTTGCCTTTTTTCATCGCGCTGAAAAACCCCGAGACTCTCCAAAAACTGATAAGCTGCCTGACTCCAAAATTCTCTATCACCGCCATCGTAAGTAATTTGAACACGTCCCTGGTACCATAGATATTGCGATCCATATCCGCAACGTATACGGAAGAAATGGAAACCAATACTCCTAACAGTATGGTCGTTGAAAATAAAAGCAGCGCTAATGGTAGATCCAATAATCCAACAATAGCGGCAACAGCCACCATCATCAGTCCTTGAGTCTCAATAAATGGTCCGATCAGCTCGAAAAGGAAATAATAGAGCATCGATACCATTCCCAGTCTTCCATAACGCGGGTTCGCGATTATTCTACGGTGAAACAAAAGAATATCTATTAAACCGCGATGCCAGCGGTCTCGTTGACGATGAAGAATTTTCATCGTTTCCGGCACCTCTGTCCAACAGTTGGCATTGAATGCATAATCCACGCTATACGGTAATTTCATTTCTCGCATATATCTCGATAGGCGGACAACCAGTTCCATGTCTTCTCCGACAGTATCCTTTCTATAACGTCCGCTTTTAGTAAGATATCCACCGGTACGGATAGTCCTTTCCCGATTAAAGATTCCAAATGCTCCCGATATGATTAATAAGAGATTCATATGGGCCCAACCGACTCTCCCTGCCATGAACGCCCGCGTGTATTCCAATGATTGCAAACGGGCCAAGAATTTTTTCGGGAGTGCAATATGTTCTAGATACCCATGTTCAACCGTACAGCCATTTGCAGGACAGATGTTCCCTCCTGCGGCAACACATTCCACAGGGGCATCGATCATGGTTGAAACTGCCTTGAGCAGTGCGTTGCTTTCTAACAACGAATCCGCATCGATTCCACAGAAAAACTCTTTCGATGCGATATTCAATCCCATGTTCAATGAATCAGCTTTGCCTCCGTTCATCTTGTCAACCACAATAAGATTCGGGATATCCTTGTTAGTGTATATGCCCCTGAGCTGTCGCGTATGCAATCGCCTGCGCACAAACATATCCCGCTTTTCAAGATTATAATAATTGATCAGCGTATTGAGTGTATCGTCCTTTGAACCGTCATTTACAACGATGAGTTCAAAATCAGGATAGTACTGATTGAGTAAAGAGTTCGTGCTTTCCACGATGTTTACCATTTCGTTGTATGCAGGTGCTATAATCGAGATGGATGGCAACATGCCTTTGGTAAAAAGGAACCGATAATCTTTTGTCTCCCACAAACGTGCTTGAACACGGGCTCCATGGATTGAAACAGCCAGAACAGAGAGGTATATGACGTTGATAATGATTGAATAGAACATGAGAAGATAGTTGAATCGAACGATATAAAGTCGACCGATTTCACTCCATGTCAAGGACACCAACGAAGAGAATTCACTTGCAAGTACCACAATCGGAAAGAACAGCAATAGTGCGATGAGGATGATTGCCAGTTGCAGCCTTTTAGGAGGTTCCGAGTGGAGCTTTGGTGTTTCAGTAACTTTAATCTTAGTTGAAAATCCAAATGATTGCTGAAGGCGCTTGTCCAGATAATACTTTATCTCAGCACGAAGATACGGTTGGTGTATGGTGGCGGTTTTGAGTACCTTGATGAGAGTTTTTTCAATATCCGGATCTTTATTTCGATTGAGGAAGAACAACATGGCACTTGTGTGATGTGCTTTAATAAGCTCATTGATCAATTGAACTATATTATCTTTATCATTTCCATTGATTCTCGAAAGGTAGTGTTCAATTCGGTTTTCAAGGACTTTTGCTAGAATCTCCCTATTTCGTTTCACGTTGCATTGTATAAACAGGCTTCTGATTTCCAAAAGGGTTGATGGATCATTTGTTGTGATTTCAGAAAGACATTGAACGATGATCCCATGCAACGCTTTGTACTTTGCGTAATATAGGATGCGTCGGATCTGATTCTCTTGTGGAGTTGTTGCCAAAGCTTGAACAACATGTGCTAGTGTCAATCTGTTTGTACTGTCTAGAAATGATTGTTCCAATAATTCTTTTGGAAAATGTTTTAACAAAGCTGCCAACGCATACGCCTTTCCCGCAGTACGTTTTTCCGACGCGATTGAAACTAGGTAACTTTTAAACTCTTTTACGGGGTAGTACAATGCGAAAGAACAGATCAGATTACGCATATATGAACGTCGATTTCCAAGATGGCGAACAGCATAACGTTTGAAATCATCTCCGAAGGTGTGAAGGATCGCAGTCAATCGTTTTCGAATCCAGTGATTGGATTTACGCAACTTACTCACAATAACTCCTATCGACTTCTTTACTTTCTGAAGTGATAAGGCATGGGCGAGCTGAATAATGACTACCGGATGGTTTTCTTTCAGCAATGCTTCTAGAAGTGCCTCTCGAACGATTTTACTTTCAAGATATTTCAAGTTAGCTGCAGCCTGAGCTCTTCTTACATAAAAATGTGACTTCAGTTGTTTCAATTGACTGGTACACAAGCCGCTATTGAGCAGCAGTTCCCGCATATGGACTTCTTGGGAAGAAGGAAGTTCAATATGTTCGCGTAGTTTCTTGTAGATAGGAAACAACTCTTGTGGATCGATACTATCGATATCTATCTCTTCGTTGATTATCTGTTGTTCCAGTTTTGATTCAAACTGGAGCCTTTTTGTTTTGCGTCGTTCCTTTCCCCACCGCACGAGAAAAGTAAAGGCAAACATGAAGAGATTCAGGAAGAATAAACCGATTGTTAATGGAATAGCCACCGAATCCGCCATGTCATCCTTCCCGTTCTGCTGAGATTTTTTCAAAATAACCTACTATTCCCAGCAACTCAGCCATCATAACAGGCTTTTGGAGGAAATGTGTGATTCCTAATCCCATTGCCCGTTTTACAGACGTCTCATTTTTATTCGCGGACATCATGATAAATGGTACTCGTTTTTTTCCAGAGGTTGCCAAGAGTTCTTTACGTAAGGTAAATGAGCTTACCTTTGGAATCATCATCTCGGAAATGACCAGGTCAAACGAAACCTCATCCAAGAGCCTCCTTGCAGATAATCCGTTGGTTACCGTAGTAACCTGATACTTTTGTCGCTCCAGATTTCTTTGGATGATATCCCTTTGAATACCCTGTTCATCGATAAGTAAAATTGAGAACGCTGATTTTGTACCGATTGTCTGACTTGAATCATAGATAAGAGAATTCCTGCCTCTCTTTTTAGCCAACCTGAGTCTAAACCGAGCTGTTTGGGTGACAATCTGTTTCAGAAGAACGATATCTTTTTCCTGTGGCGAAGTAATCTCGTCAGAATAAAACACTCCCATCGAGACAGTGGTCGGAACAATGTATTTTTCTGAATCTGCAACGCTATTGCGTAAGGTATTTGCTTTTTCTATGGCTTTAATTTTAGAAATCTGAGGTAGAAAGATTGCGAACACACCACCTTCCAACCTGAATTGACGATCCAATTCTCCTAATGCTTCGGCTACGATCGAGGCTGTAGTGCGCATCGTATTGTCTCCTTCCGTACTTCCGAAATCGAGGTTAATATCGGCAAGGTTATCGAT
>JAAYIV010000076.1 GCA_012523305.1 Spirochaetales bacterium | reverse complement strand
TTGACGACAAATACGACGTCACCGCCCTTACCTCCGTCACCTCCGTCAGGACCACCTCTCGGGATAAACTTCTCCCTTCGGAAGGAAACACAACCGTTGCCCCCGTTTCCGGAGGCAACGTCTATATACGTCTCGTCTGAAAATCCAAACATTCACTCTCCTGGCGCATCGGCCGGGAGCGCTTGGGCGCTAACCGGCTATGATGCGGATATACTGGCGATTGTTGCGTTTGTGAAATTCAACTGCACCAGCTATTTTTGCGAACAGGGTGTAGTCTTTTCCACAACCGACATTTTCACCAGGATGAAATTTTGTTCCGTGCTGCCGCACAAGAATCTCACCGGCTTTTACTTGCTGTCCACCAAAGCGTTTCACACCGAGACGTTGCGAATTCGAATCACGTCCGTTTCTTGAGCTTCCGCCACCTTTCTTATGTGCCATTGTGAGATCTCCTTACGCTTTAATCGCTGTAACGGTAAGCACCGAATATTGTTGGCGATGTCCCTGTGTCCGTTTGTATCCTTTTCGACGGTGATACTTGAACACCTTAATCTTATCACCCTTAACGATATCGCCCAGGGTTGCAACTACTTTTGCCCCTTCAATGTAGGGCTTGCCGAACACGGAATTCTCTCCGTCGGCAATAGCAACCACTGTATCGAACTCCAGCTCTTTGCCGGCTTCCATGTCGATCCTATCGACGAGCAGCATCGTCCCTTCTTCGGCTTTATACTGCTTTCCGAGAATTTCTACCAGTGCGTACATGTCCATCACATCCTTATTCAAATATGCAGGGTACCTTATACCATAACGACCTGATTAAGGCAATACCCCACGAAGTCTTACCATAAGAAAATCACATCGTCTCAAGGAAAGGAATTCCGATCAACTCATATGCATTGCGCAACACCTGCAGTACCATCAATGAAAGTGTGAGCCGTGCTTTAATGAGCGATTTTGATTCAGCTTTCAATATTGGATAATCGTGATAATATTTAGAGTACTTACGCGATACGTCATATAGATATGCGGTAATCACCGAAGGGTCCAGGTTCGTAGCCGCCTGCTTCACTGTTTCTTCAAAATCAGCAAGGCTTTTGATAAGTTCCCGTTCTTCTTCCAGATTCAAAAGCGAACCGTCGAACGAGATGGTATCGACTGGAGTACCGCTTTCAACATACTTGCGGTACATGCTACTGATCCGAGCACCCATATATTGGAGATAGGGACCGGTATTCCCATTGAACGAAAGAGATTCTGCCGGGTTAAATATCATGTCCTTCAACGGATTGACCTGCAACAGGTAATAGTTGAGCGCACCGAGTGCGATAGCCTCGCTTGTTTGTTGCACATCCTTCACATCTTCTTCCCTTCCCTTCTCCAGGATGTCACTTGTTGCCATCTTGGCCAGCATATCGAACAGATCGTCTGCATCTACTACCGTTCCCTCACGACTTTTCATCTTGCCTTCGGGCAGGTTCACCATGCCATAGGCAAGATGATGCAAATCTGAAGCCCAATCGTAACCGAGTTTTTGCAGCACATGGAACAACACCTTGAAGTGGTAGGACTGCTCGTTTGCAACGACATAGATGAGCGAATCAAATGGCCAATCCTCATGCCGGGCAATCGCGGTTCCAATATCCTGGGTCAGATACAACGACGTCCCGTCTTTTCGAAGCAGGACTTTTTTATCCAGACCGATTTCAGCAAGGTCAATCCACACCGATCCGTCTGACTCTTTGTAAAACACATTGGCTTTTAAACCAGAAGCAACCTTATCCCTGCCGAGTTTGTACGTATCACTTTCATAGTAATAGGTGTCAAATGAAATGCCAGTTTTATCATAGGTCTGCTTGATTCCGTCCAACGTCCAGCGATTCATCTTTTCCCATAACTGAACAATCTCCGGATCTCCGTCTTCCCATTGTTTCAACATGGTCTGGGCTTGTTCCAAAGCCGTAGGATCTTCTTTCTCCCATTGGGCGAACCGCACATAATAATTACCTACCAAGTGGTCACCTTTGACAGAGGAACTTTCAGGTGTTTCATTATTGCCGAATTTCATATAGGCGAGCATCGATTTGCATATATGGACCCCACGGTTATTGATGAGATTCACTTTGTGCACATCAGCACCGTTTGCCTTGAGAATCGCGGCAATGCTTTGTCCTATGGCATCGTTTCTGAGATGACCGAGATGAAGAGGCTTGTTTGTATTGGGACATGAAAATTCTACCATGACACGTTTGTCAGCCATTGATGATGTATGACCATATTGCTCTTTCCGGTTCCTTATAGCCGTTTCCAATTCATTGGCAAGTTCAGCTGTATCAATTTTCACATTCAGATATGGTCCTGCAGCAAGCAGTGTTCCTGCGGGAAGGTCTCCCGATTCGTTCAGTGATGCTATCAATTGCTCGACGAGTTTCTGAGGAGAAGTCCTAAAAGGTTTTGCATAAGCAAACAATGGAAATGCAACATCTCCCAACTCTGGTTTTGGCGGGACCTGGACTACAAGCGGTATGTCTTTGATGAGTTCGCTTTTCCCTAATGTTTTCTCGGCAAGGTTATGCAAATGCTGTTCAACCGTTGCCTTCCATCGCATCTTTATTTTCTGTAGCATGAAGGTCTCCCGATACGTCTAGGACGGTACCTGCTACTATAAGGAAACAACTCGGTCTCTTCAAGGGCCTTGCCTATCCTTGTAAAAAGATTCCAGCAGGTGTAATGTGTCTAATCAATAGGAGAGTGTACGGGTGACAAGTGACAAGCCAAGCCCCATGGAGCCATTTATTGATGCTTACATGAAAAGTTTTGACCGTTATGGTCAGGCAAACTTTATTGGATTCAGACCGATTCCTTCCATGGGTGAAATCGAATCGATCATCGAAGATATCCTGGAACTGCTCTTTCCGGGGCGCAGCGGTACGTTGATGACCGATGAATCGACTCTCAGGACAATGCTTTGTACATCGATGGAAAAAGTTGCCAATGCACTCGAACACCAGATGTTTCTCGCTTGGTACCATGAAAATCCTTTCGGTTTGCCAGATGGGGAGGAACATCCGTATCGACGTTTGGCTTCTGAAACCATCACCAGGTTGCTTGACGCCCTGCCTTCGTTACGTACGATGATGAAAGAAGATGCCAGAGCTGCTTTCGACGGAGATCCCGCGGCTACCAGTATCAGGGAAACCATAATCTGCTATCCGGGGGTCAAAGCTCTTACCATGCACAGGATTGCGCATTTCTTGTATGAAAAGTCGGTACCGTTGGTCCCGAGGATGCTTTCAGAGACCATTCACAAACAAACGGGAATCGACATCCACCCGGGAGCGACGATTGGTCGTTGTCTGTTCATCGATCATGGGACAGGGGTGGTCATCGGTGAGACTTCGGTTATCGGGAATCAGGTAAAAATCTATCAAGGGGTCACACTCGGTGCACTAAGCTTCCCAAAAGATGCCTGCGGAATGCTGATCCGGGGAGCGAAACGTCACCCCACCCTCGAAAATCGGGTAACCGTTTACGCAAATGCCATTTTACTCGGAGATATTACCATCGGAGAAAATACCATCATAGGATCAAACGTTTGGATCAAAGAAAGCATCGCCGCAAACACGCTTGTTCAGATGGAAGATCCGAAAGTCATTGTCCGTCAGATAAGAAAACCACAACATGTTGTCGATTGCGATGACAAGGTGCAATAAGTTTATTTGCTCGATTGGCGTATGCGTACATTCCTTGCATATTGAGTCAGGGTCATTCCAGTGATTTTCTTGAATACCTTTCCGAAATAATCGGGATTGCTGAATCCCAAGCGGCCGGCCATGTCATACAGATCGTGTTGCCCATTTTCAAGGTATAGCTTTGCCAATCCTATTCGTTGGTTATTGATATAGGAGTTGAGGGTCATACCGGTTTCTTGCTTGAATTTTCGGGATAGGTGAGCCGCATTGACGCGGTGAACCAATGAAAGTTGATCTAAGGAAAGGTCTTCTGATATATGAGAGCAGATATAGACGATCACTTGTTGGATCGCTTGACTATAACCGGTTACCGATAGGTCAAGCACCAAGTCGACATATTCGAGAGCCATTTGACTGAAAATCTTCTGATAGAGAAATTGCACGCTCGTTGACTCTTCAATCATCACGGCATATCTGGAAGACATCGAGTAGAGCGCCAATGCCGGGACACCGCCTCGACGTGCACCCAGACGAAATATCGTTTCGATAGAGACCATCTTATTCTTACAAGAACGAAGCTTGTCTGTTGCGGGATCTTGCGGGCAACAATCGGGATTGGGAAACATCTTCAGCCTGTACTCAAGTAATGCTTCGACTTTTTTGCGATTGCCGGTCGTTATCGCTTGCTGGAAGTCATCTTCCAAAGCATAACGCATTTCAAGGCGTACCGGGTTCACTTCACGTTTTTGTTCCATGACTCCTCCGTGTTTCAGCATACCGAAGCAGATTCATTTCGACAAGCAAGAAATCACATGACAGGCGATAAAATCCTCGCTATAGGCAATCCCGACATGGCAGACTGTTCCAATCGAGCGATATATTGCATCCCGCCATGACTCGGTTCGGGCACATCAATACATTGCACCTTGATATAGTTACCAGTCAAACCATGCCACATATCCTTGTGGTGTTTTTCAAGGATTACCTCTACCTCTTTGCCAAGTTGTCTTTTGATATACCGGCGATAGTGGATCACCGATAAATCACGAAGTACTTTCGCACGTTCGTCCCTGACTGATTCCGGAACCCTGTCCTTCGCAGCAAACAAAGCGGTCTGAGGTCGTGGTGAAAATGGGAACACATGCAATTGAGACAAATCATGGTCCTTGACGAACTTGACCGTTGCTTCAAAATCAGCAGTATCTTCGCCAGGCAATCCGGTGATCAGGTCAGCCGCGATGAACGGATCGTTTTTGATTTTACGTAGCTGTGTAATTGCTTCAGAAACAACCGTAACATCGTAATGGCGATTGCAACGAACCAGTACATTATCGGATGCCGACTGGATCGGCAAATGAAAATGACTTTGAACTCGTGGATCGGCTATGGACGAGAGTAAGCTATCATCCAATCGATCCGGTTCCAACGAAGAAAGTCTCACACGCATGGAAGAACCCAATTCATCCAGCAATCGCTGTACGAGAGCACCCAATGTAACGCCCCTGCTGTTGTAGGCGGTAATATTTACGCCGGTCAACACGATTTCAGGGTATCCCTGGTGTTCCAAAGCCTTGCATCGCGTTATTACTTCATCGACATCAAGACTCACGGCATCACCCCGTGCGAGCGTCACACGGCAATACGCACAGAGATTGTCACACCCGTCCTGGATCTTTAAAAATGCCCTGCTATGAAAACTGAAAGAGATCGCCTTGTAATCGAATGCATCGGATGATACATCCATATGGGCAAAGCTGCGTACCGCTTCAAGCGCATCCGTACCCGATATGGCATGGGAAGCAAGAAACGCCGGAAGATGGAGCAGCGCGCTTTTCTTATCCAAGGGTATCACCACTACCCGCTCGTCCAATGCGGCTAGCGATTCGCCATCCATCTGAGCATAACATCCGGTAGTGATCACTATCGGCCGTTGCGGTTCACTCGCATACTTACGGATCATCCTGCGAGCCTTTTGCTCCGCTTTTCCTGTGACCGTACAGGTATTGATTATGTATATGTCAGCAGGAGCTCCAGATTCTGCCAACATAAAGCCTTCCTTGGTGAATGCATCGGCGATTGCCTCGCTTTCACACTGGTTCAACTTGCATCCTAACGTATACATACTGAATGTCATGTAATCTTCCATCCTGCGGCATCTTGGCGATCGAGAGCCGAGACAACCGCTTCGAGGGCTTGTTTTAATTGTTCGTGCATCCGATGGGCATACGGATTGAATCGTTGCAGATCATAAAACAGCTGCAACGGATCGTTACATGTCTGTTCCACGATCGTCATAAGGTTTTTGTAACCCAATGTTGCTAATTCAGTCTCTTGCAGATGCAATTCATCGAGCACCCGTCCTACGAAGTGGGTGACCCCTTGAGAGTATGCTGCCTGCTTGTCATGCCGGTCACAATCCATTTCGAGCACATTCATTTTCATGGCAAGGAATTGCTGCTTCCAAAAGGTTGCCGTATCAGTTGGGCAACGTAACGGACAATAGACAAACGGTAAGCCTTGCACGCCATGTTTGGCCGAATCGGGACCGAACATCGGGTGGGTTGCTATACAGTGAATATCGTGAGGAAGGTATTCGAGCATGACCGAAGCCGGATATGTTTTCACAGAACAAGTATCCATCACCAATGTACCGCTGGCCAGGTGAGGCGCAAGATGTTTCACCACATCCTTGAACGCCGAGATGGCAACACAAAGCACGATGACATCACAAGAAAGCATTTGATCATACGTTGCAGGAAAAACACCTTCGGGGATCTCTTTGCCAGAAGTCCTGTTATAACCATATACATCGTGGTACTCACTCAGCGTCTTTGCCCAGAACGAACCGAAACGCCCCATACCATATACTGCAATTTTCATGTAGGCATCCTATCATAGAATGACCGGAGACCTCAATTGCCACAAAGACGACAGCATAAAGCTTTATTTCTTTACACTGAGCTTCTTTTCGCCTTTCTTCTGATGTGGTATCCTATATAACGGTACCAGCTTATCAACATTTATCAAGTCAAGGAGTCAACCATGACATTTGCAGAGAACATGAAATCGAAGGCCAGGGCACTTCAGAAAGCTCTGGTCCTTCCCGAAGGAACAGAACCGAGGACGGTAAGTGCCGCCCAAATTATTGTCGACCAGCGGATCGCATCAAAAGTGGTGCTGTTGGGCAACCCGGATGCAGTTGCTGCGGTCGCCAAGAATCAAGGAATCGCTCTTAACGGCATTGAGATCATCGATCCCGCTACCGCACCGTTGCGAAAGGCCTTTGCCGAAGAATATTGCGAATTACGTAAGCACAAAGGCATGAATTTAGACGAAGCGTACGAACAGATTGCCGATCCATTGCGTTTCGGGGCGATGATGGTACGCAAGCAAGCGTCTCATGCTATGGTTGCGGGCGCGGAGAATACTACCGGCAATGTCCTGTTGGCATCGTTTAATATTATCAAGACAAAACCAGGAATTAAGTATGCTTCTTCATGTTTTGTCATGGCTACGGACACAATAGAATATGGCGCGAACGGAAGTTTCATATTCGCGGACTGTGCAACGATTCCCGAACCGACTGCAGAACAGTTGGCCGAGATAGCCGAAGAATCAGCCGAATCATGTCGCGTCTACCTCGGAGTAACACCCATAGTGGCGTTTTTGTCCTACTCAACCAAAGGTTCTGCAAAAGGACCGTTGGTCGACAAGGTGGTCACCGCTTATGAATTACTGAAAGCAAAACGCCCTGACATCGCATGTGACGGTGAATTACAACTCGATGCCGCGATCGTGCCTGCTGTTGGCAAGAGCAAAGCTCCGAATTCGAGTGTGGCCGGCAAAGCAAATGTTTTGGTATTCCCAGACCTTCAGGCAGGAAACATTGGGTACAAACTTGTCCAACGCCTAGCAAGAGCCGAAGCGTATGGTCCTATTTTGCAAGGATTTGCCCGACCGGTCAGCGATCTTTCCAGAGGGTGCTCAATTGAAGATATCGTAGTCACCTCAGCAATAACATTAGCCCAAGCAGGTGCGTAAACCATTCAGGCTTATTCACAAGAAGAGGACGGTAAGCGCAACCGTCCTCTTCTTGTTATTCTGTGCGGCTTCACTTACAATATGAACACTAATAGAACAACAGGTAGAACTGAATGATAGATCATTTCGGAGCGGATCTTGTCACTTTAGCTGTTCTGGTCGTACTGCTGGTCGATACGTTGAAAAACAGAAATCACAGCGAAGCGATTAAAGAACATCTGGTTATCAACGCCATTATCTCAAGTATTCTCACTGTTTCATTCTTAGCTTTCGAAGCAATCTTTGAAGGCATAGAACCATTGTCCACGTGGATACAAACCGGTTATTTGGCGTTCCTACCTTTATCAATCTTGTGTTGGAGCACTTATGTGCTCTTAGACGTGCCAAAAACTTTGGTAGTAAAAACTTTTGGCCATTATGTAAGCATATTCATAATATTTCTGATTATTGTAACAACATCCGTTGACCTGACCCATCCGATTGGCACGCGACTTGCGCCACTTGTATCTTTAATTGCTAGCAGTAGTATCATCATGGTGACTTTAGTAAAGTTGTTGTCACACATAAAGCAGGTTCATGAGTCGCATAGAAACATATCATTGATCCTGCTAGCCGCTTTTATTGTTGCCCTGATTGTCCAATCAACATATGAGATCAAACTTATCTTGACTATTGTACTTGCGTTCACACCCTTGATCGTGCTCAGGATGAACCAACAAAAATTACTTGCGTACGATCCGCTCACCCAACTACGCAACAGACCCATGTTTATGAATCAAAGCACCAAGATTCTGCAAATGGGGAATCAGGGATGTGTAATTGTCATCGATCTGGTAAATTTCAAATATTTCAACCAACGCTTCGGTCAACAGGTAGGCGATTCGCTGTTGATTGAAATCGGAGCGTTCTTAATGTCCACTACTCCCGGGAGGATGGCGTATCGTTACGGGCCTGATCAGTTTGCCGTAATCCTCAAAAAATCAAAACGCGAAGAAGCACTCGACGCCGCCAGGATAATCGCCCAACGATTCGAATCAGCATGGATAACCAACTCAATCAATGTTCGAATACGGACATACATCGCGATTGTCATCTATCCCGAACAAGTTTGCACCGGCGGACAATTGATCAATGCCATTGATCTCACCCTATCGAAAGCCAAAACAAGCCAAGAGCGTGTGCCGGTAATGTATGACGAACAGTTCCTAAAAGCACACCAAAGGGAACAAGAGATAGAAAGTGCGTTGAGAAGAGCTTTGGCAGATTTAGATATCGTGTTGTACTACCAGCCGATTTTTTCTTGTACCAATAACATGATCGTTGCAGCGGAAGCACTTCTGAGGATCGAAGATCCGGTTCTCGGATTCCTTTCTCCTGCTGATTTTATGCCAGTTGCCGAAAGCAGCGGCCTGATTGTTGATCTCACGTATCTGATAGTCCAAAAAATATGTAATGTGTTCAACGGTTCCTTTTCTTCGAATTGCCCGCTCCTACATGTGCATATCAATCTTGCCGCAATCCATTTTCTACACCCCATGATGGAACATCGTTTGTTGAGAATCATCCAAGATAATGGTCTGCCCCCGTCGAAATTCACCTTCGAACTTACCGAATCGATGGTGGTGGAATCATTCGAACGAGTCAGTGAAGTAATGAAAACCATGGCTGAAGCGGGAACAAATTTCGCGATGGATGACTATGGTAACGGGTATTCAAACATCGAATCTTTGGCTATGCTACCGTTCAGCATCGTTAAACTCGACAAGAGTCTGGTTGATCATTCGACCAGCGAGAACAAAGTCTTTGAATCGGTCGTAGGCATGTTGAAACAAATCGGCAAGATAGTGATCGCAGAGGGAATTGAATCCAAGCAACACATTGAAGCGGTAAAGAACGCAGATGTGGATTTCATGCAAGGCTATTATTGCGCTAAACCCATGCCGGAAGATGAATTCATCGAATACATAAAAAAACAAGGCAGCAAGGTGTGATGATGGATAAGGCAGGCTTGAAGAATCGCTTATTGGACAGTAATCGTCGTCCTTCGGCAATCATATGGATGCTTGCTTGGCCAGCGATTATCGATCAATTGTTCCAAACCGCTGTTCAATATGTCGACTCGGCGATGGTCGGTTCATTAGGAGCCGTGGCAACAGCGGCGATTGCATCGAATTCTTCAACGATTTGGTTGGTTAATGGAATGATGTATGCCTTGGGAACGTCTTTCGCGGTGCTTGCAGCAAGAAACATAGGCTCAGGTAATGAAGATGAGGTAAAGAAGATTGTCAGGCATGTGTTGATGTCGATTGGAATCCTCGGTGTGACGATGGCTGTTATGTTGTTACTCATTGGAAGGCATTTGCCCTACTGGATCGGAGTGGAAGCCAAAGTGGTTCCCGGTGCGATTACCTATATGCGCTATATCGCTATATCTTTCCCCTTCACCATCACCTATATCTTTCTTGCCAATCTCATCAGGAGTTCAGGTGATACCCGCAGTCCGATGATCTGTAATATCACTGCCAATATTGCCAATGTGATCGGGAATTTCCTGTTGATTTTCCCAAGTCGTACCATCGTCTTGTTAGGACTTGAAATTCCCATGTGGGGTGCTGGCTTGGGAGTGCAAGGAGCGGCCATATCAACAGCGATATCGAACCTGTTGGCAGGGTCGATGATCCTCATGGTCATTTTGTTCAAACAATCTCAGGTGAAGGTAGACTGGAAAGGTTCATGGAAACCAGATGCAACATTGTTTCGACAAGTATGTAAGCTCGCATCCCCATTGGCCTTGGAACGAGCTACCATTTCGTTTGGCCAGATTACACTTACCATCCTCGTTACTTCGGTGGGGACTACCGCGCTGGCAGCCCATCATTTGGCGATTACCGCTGAATCGATTACCTTTATGCCGGTGAGTGGTTTTTCAATCGCCGCGATGACCTTGGTCGCCCAGTCATTGGGGGCCTCACGTAAAGAACAAGCTGTATCTTTTGCCCGAAAATGTTTGCTTTTCGGAGTGTTGCTGATGAGTTTCACGGGGATGTTGATGTTTATCTTCGCGAAACCGTTGATGTCATTCTTTACCGGCGATACCGCGGTAATCGACCTTGGTGCCCGCGTGTTGCGCATCGAAGCTTTTGCAGAACCGTTCTTTGCCTTGGCGATCGTCGGATCCGGAGTTCTCAGGGGTGCCGGAGATACCCGGTGGCCGTTTATCTATTCTTCGATCGGAATGTGGGTGGTTCGATTATTACCGGCTGCAATTCTTATCAATGTGTTCGGATTCGGCCTTGAAGCCGCATGGTCATGCATGGTGGCGGATTTATTTGTTCGCGGATTGTTGATTTTCAGGCGTTTTTTGAAAGGCAAATGGATTGATAGCTGGAAACATTAATGCTCCTGAAATACATACCGGTGCAACAAAAGAAGATCGGGAAATCCGAGTTGTTCCGCTCGTTCATTATTAGGTATACCTGATAATTCCAGACGTTCGAGCAGGTTTTCTTTTCCCAACAGATTCACTGTTTTACCGGACAACAGATTATTGCGGAGAGTCTTTCGTCTCTGAGCGAACACATCATCCACCATGGTCAAAAATGTTCGGCGCTCGTCAGGACCAACAAGCGGTTGTACGCGTTTTTCCATCATTACCACGGATGAATCGACATTCGGTGGCGGATAAAACGATTGACTTGAGATTGAACATACCGTACGCACCTTGTAATCGATATTGGCCAAGATGGTGAACGATGACCAGAGTTTACTCCCTTCCGAAGCCGAAAGTCGATCGGCCACTTCTTTTTGGAGTGTATAGACCATGAGCTGTGGCAAGCATTGTTTTTCAAGGAATTTGGCGATGCACACCGAGCCGACGTTGTAAGGTAGGTTCCCGCAGATCACATCAGGTGTTCCTTGTTGGTGAAATACCTTCTCCCAGGTTTTCAGCACATCTCCTTCAATCAAATTGAAATTTGGTTCGCCGATGAAAGCTTCATTTCGAAGGATCCTGCAAAATCCATGATCTATTTCGAACGCTGTCACGTTTGCCGAACGGTTAAGCAATTGTACGGTAAGTGCTCCGATTCCGGGTCCCACTTCCCACACGCGAACACCTTGTTTTGATATAACCGCATCTGCGATCCGTTTTCTCGCGCTTGATGATATGAGAAAATTCTGTCCGAATTTCTTGGACATGGAAAATCCCCGCTCTTGAAGCAAATTAGTGATTGCATTGGGAGAATCGTAAGAAAAGTCCCAGATCATGAATGTGTTTACTCCTTGATTTCATACGTTTGCAAGCATAGCCAAGAAGGACGAGTACAGTCAACACTACCGCACCGGCGACGAACAATGTCATCCGGTTGCCGAACATCGGGTGCCCATGTGACCAAGACGAAGCCCAACT
>JAAYIV010000075.1 GCA_012523305.1 Spirochaetales bacterium | reverse complement strand
GAATCGGAAAGCGCAACTGCGATTTCGAGTACTTGAGCAAAATCCATCGCTGGACATCCTTGCAAAACGTTACCGGAGCGGGCATAAGCCGCCCCGGTGTTTTTCCACATTAATTCATTGCAATTAGCGCAACAATCCGTTCTGTTCAGCGACGACACGGGCGCTGTCTTCCCATGCCTTTCCGCCAAGCTTATCGAATTCCGCTACCCAAGTATCCCAATTAGCCTTGTTCAACACCCTCTTTCCGGTGAGGAATTCAGCGACCCCCTGTTCATAGAACCTCTTCAGATCGGTTCCCGGAGGAGGCAATGTATCTCCACCGATATTCGGAGTCCAAGCCCTGCCCTGCATATCGCGAAGGACATCGAGAGCACTCATCGTCTTTTTGGATACTTCGGTCACATAAGTCGGATATCTGCTGATCAGCTCAACTTGGCCGTTGTAGAATACCATGTTTCTCAGCTGGGTATACGGCTGACCTTTAGGTCCGGTGAATGCGTAGTCCTTATCAGGGACTCCTTCGGCTACGGGGATACCGTCTTTCAACGTGTAGTTCACGCCTTCAACTCCCCAACCAAGTAAGAAATAGCCTTCATCAGAGGACATCCAGTCAAGCAGTTTCGCGATGGCATCGCGTTTGACCGCATCTGCCTTATCACTGATTGCATAGATACGGAAGGCTTGGGTGTAGACTCCGACCGAGGCATGTCCATTGGGGCCTTTCGGCGGATCAACGATAATCCATTCGCCATCGGGGAAGTTTTTGTCAAACGGGGCGTAGTTGCTTGTCGCGGCATAAGCGGCGTTCTGCTCGCGCATGATTCCGAAACGACCTTGTTTCCAAGCGGCCCTGAAATCATCTTTCTTATAAGAGAGCCAGTTTGGATCCATGACGCCTTCATCAATCATTCTCTTGATGAAGAGCATCGCATCGTAGTAAGCGCTTTTTCGTACGTTCAAACCAAAGTTGTTTTTCGTGAGGTTCCAAGTTCCCGCGACACCAAAAGCTCCGAACCACGGATCGAGCCTTCGACCGAGACCTTCTTCATTATTGTTGATCTCGATGAAAGCACCGTATCCATAGGTATCGTTCTTTCCGTTCCCATCCGGATCGTTGAAGGTAAAGGCCTTCATCACATTCATGAATTCTTCAGTCGTTTTCGGAACCTGAAGTCCGAGTTTGTCCAACCAGTCTTTGCGGATGAGGACTCCTTCGTTCTTGGCAATCGAACCTGGAGAAGCCAAGCCATAGGATGCTCCGTCGATGGTGGTGAATCCGATACTGTCCGCATCGTATTGCACTTTGGTCCTCGTAGGCATCTTGGCATAGAGATCATCAACCGTTGCAACCAAGCCTTGTTCTATAAGACGCAACCACACTTCACGCCGTACCATAAACAGATCGGGAAGATTGTCAGCTGCCGCTGCCGCTGAAATCTTAACATCTTGGTCAGCTTCATTTGAAGGCAGTGCGGTGAGCTTCAAATTGATGTTAAGCTTGTCTTTGATGATATCATAAGCAACCCAATCATCCGGTGGCGGGCCGGCTTCGGTGATTGCCGCACCATACCACAGTTCAATGTCCACTGGCCCTGTCGCAGCCGGTTCGGCCATACCCTGTGCGACCAATGGACCGGCAATCGCTACAATCAATAGCAATGCCAGTAAGAGTCGTGTCTTTTTCATATAATTCCTCCTTTGGAAATCATCCTTTGACACTGCCAAGGAGTGTCCCCTTGGCAAAATACTTCTGAATAAACGGGTACGCGATAACCATTGGAATGGCAGCCAAGAATACTGATGCGGCCTTGATAGCTTGTATCGGAGCCTCACCAAACGCGGTGACTTCAACATATTCGTTCATTCCGCTGGCCATCAAAATATTCCTTAACAGAATCGGTAATGGCATCAAATTGTTAGAATTGAGATACAGCATGGGATGGAAGAAATCATTCCAGAACGATACGGCATAGAACAGTCCGACTGACATGATGATCGGTTTCGATAATGGAATGATGATCTTAAGTAACAGATAGAGTTCAGGAGCACCGTCAATCCTTGCAGATTCCTTAAGCTCTTCAGGAATTCCTTCGAAAAATCCTTTCATGATCAGGCAGTTATAGGTGCTTACTGCCGTCGGTAGGAATACTGCCGCCAGATGGTCGATCAATCCAAGGTCCTTCACCATAAGGAAGCTAGGAATCATACCAACATCAAACATGTGGGGGATGAGGATCAACACCGTAAGGAACGCTCTTCCCGGTAATGATCTGATTGAAAGCGCATAAGCCAACGGAACAGTGAAAAAGAGTGCGCAGGCAACTCCGAAGCCCATGATCTTGATACTGTTCCAGAAGGCCATGATGAATCCGTTATTTCCCATCAGGGCCTTGTAGGCAGAGAGTGACCAGTTCCAAGGCATAAGGAACATGCCTTCGAAATTTGTCCCAACAAAATCATTCGGTCTGAATGAAAGGGTGATGGTACTCCATAATGGAATCGAAATGATGAAAAAGAGTACTATCAACAATGTATTGATCACAGTGTAGAACACCTTATCAGAGGCAGATAATCTTACGGCGGAAGGTTTGCTGAAGCTGATTTTTTCCGTTTTCATCTTCCACCTCCTAATAAAGTGACGAACCTGAAATTTTCTTCGTAGACCGATTCGATATAATCACCAGAATCAGACCCATCATGCCTTTGAACAACCCAACCGCGGTTGCCAGGGCGAACTTCCCTTCCTGCAATCCCCTGAACACCCAGGTATCGATGATATCTCCGACGCTGTAAACGGATGGAGAATAGAGCATGTACAATTGGTTGAATCCACCGCTGAGGATTGTTCCCAAACGAAGCAACACCACCATGATGATGACCGGCCTGATAGAAGGAAGCGTGATATAGCGAACTCGTTGCCACGAACTGGCACCTTCAACCATTGCGGCTTCGAACAATGTCGGGTCGATCGCCATCAAAGCAGCTATGAATATGATCGCTCCCCAGCCCATTTCTTTCCATGCATCGGAAAGAAGTACTACCCAGGGAAAGGCTTTTACATTAGTTAAGAAATCGATGCCCTTTCCGCCAAACGCCTTTATGATGTCATTCAACAAGCCGTCTCCAGGAGCAAGTAATACAAGTAATATACCGTACATGATGACCCAGGAAAGAAAGTGAGGCAGGTATGTGAGTGTCTGGACAGTCTTGCGAAGGACAGTCACCCGACATTCATACAACGTGATGGCAAGTACGATCGATAATGGTACGCTTATCAGCAATTTACCGACGCTATACATCACCGTATTGCGTAACAATTCCCAAAAATAGAATGAATTGAAGAATTCCCTGAAATTGGCAAATCCGATCCATTCGCTTCCGAGCACTCCTTGACGGGGCATGAACCTTTTGAATGCAATCTGTCCATTCCAGATGGGGATATACTTGAAGACAATGAAATAGGCAACCGGTATGAGCAATAGTGCATAAATCGCCCTGTGCCGTTTGATGTCACGCCACAACTTGTTCTTCAATTGTCGTTCGGTGATGGTCGTATCCATGTTGCTCCTTCCGATTCAAGCCTAACCCACCATCAACGGAAAAAGCAGGGATGTTATTGTACTTTTCCGACCTAGCTCCCTGTTTCCAATCCATTTTTTTCAAACAGAGCGCAATTCACTCGGCGTACAACCTTGTAATTTCTTAAAGACCCGGCAGAAATAAGCTTGATCTTGAAATCCGGTTTTGATTGAGATTTCGCTTAATGGAAGATTCGTATGCAACAACAAGTCACATGCCAAGTGAATCCTGTATCGGTTAACGTACTCCCAGGGAGACAATCCCAATTCCTTTTTAAATATTCGTGTGAGGTAATCCTCGCTTACATTTGCAGAATCAGCGATTTTCCAACGAGAAAGTTGTCCTGCGGCATGAGTCTCGATAAACTTCTGGGCCCGTTTAACCAGTGCCCCGGTATGAACGGGAAGGATATCGGCATCATGTGCCAGATCACGTATTCTCTGAACGAATTCTTCACAATCGGCGATTCCCGAATGGCAGGCGATAACATGCGGATGAGCTGACAACTGTGTCATTACTTCATCCGGAGGGAACCGATCAAGAATGACAACTAACGGTAGTAAAGAAGTCACTTCGTTCGCACGTACGGTACTGATCGTCTGTTCGTCGAACGTATCGGTGATGATCACCGCGGGTTGGCACTCTTTTGCGATCTCAAAAAATTGGACTTGATTTTCCACAGATAATAATTGCACTGTTTTTGACAACATTGAAAATTCATTGGGATCGGGGCCCCAACAAATCACCGCCCCGGTATCCTTGCTCAATGTTTTTGAGTTAAGTGCATCCATCAAGTCCGAACCTTCAAGTTGCGTTGCAAAGCACATTACCGGTGTCTTGAAGAGGGTTCGATGCTGACTGAGCACTTTCAGTGCGACATATTGTTCAAAGGATGCCTCATCAGCATCCCACAAGAGCAATCCGCAATCATCTATATGATCTCCTTTTGACAGTATCTTATCAGCATGCAATTGCATGATATTCATATTGTTCTTTCGGGCAAATTGGATAAGCTCATCGTTTTCAGGCAGCGTCTTGGAAACTAGTCGGGCAATTATTGAAGAATTGGATCTGGCATGCTCGGCGGCAGCCGATCCAAGCGACAGCCATGGAAACACCGCACGCCATCCGTGTTCAACTTGTACCAGGTCCCCACGATGAAGCAATACTATCGATTGGGCTAGGCGGATTGCATTGTCGTTGTGGTGCTTGATTGCATTCATCTGTTCATAATTGATAGCGATTTCGAGTCCCTTTACATGAATTGATACGTGAACCGATACCGGTATCTGCTCTTTATAATACCCGACCAAGATAGAAAACACTTGATCCAATCGTTTTTCATCAGCCCTGATTAACGGTAAGCGCAACGGGGTTTCGATTGGGACTCCGAGCATTGTCCGTAATTTGAGACAATACTCTGAAGTATTGAGCAACCGGTAATCCATTTCTAGCACACCGGCTTGAGCCAACGTGTAGTCGAATAACAAGGAGGTTTTTTCAAGTTGGGCTTCCACTTCTCGCCGAACAGAAGCGAGACCGACTGAAAACTCATTGCTTTGTGATTTTTTTTCGAGTTTTTGTATTTTTGAGAGGATTGAGACCAGTGGTTCTTTCAGGCCTTCGCCCATGGTAGCAAAAAAGTCCATCTTCGCTTGCTCTGCATTCTCCGCGACTTTTTTGGCTGCTATGGTTTCTTCAAATAGTAATATACCATTTAACGCACTTGATACCGATGAACGCAAATCTTCATGCATGCCGCCATCACGATCGGAAACCGTGGTTACAAGATATCCCAATGGTTGATTCTCGGTGAATAACGGTTG
>JAAYIV010000074.1 GCA_012523305.1 Spirochaetales bacterium | reverse complement strand
TTCGCAGGTTGAGAAAGTTGGTGTCAACGAGATATATGGAAGATTATATCGCTGGAAAATGGTTTTCAGTAATTCTTTGACAACATGGGTATCATCAATCATCTCGCCTAGATATACATGTAGCACCGTCCCACCCGTATATAAGCATTGCAAGCCATCCTGTAAATCCAATGTTTCAAAAATATCATCAGTATATCCAACAGGCAATTGCGATGAATTGGTATAATAGGGGACATCGATTCCTGCGGTGATGATTTCAGGGTAGAGTGTGCTATCAAGTTTGGCAAGACGATAACTGGTTCCTTCAGCAGGCGTCGCCTCAAGATTGTAGTAGTGGCCGGTTTCCTTTTGGTAATACACAATTTTGTTTCGCAACACCTGTAACGTGTTTTTTGCAAACATCTGCCCATCAACCGTATGCAGACCTTTATCCGGTCCTAACAGATTTAGACAAGCCTCAGCCATGCCGATGACTCCGATAGTACTGAAGTGGTTTGCCCAGTAAGTTCCCTCTCGTTGTTTGATAAATTCCAACCATCGAGCACTGAACGGGTACATTCCCCGAGATGTTTCGAGTTCGATAATTTTTCGTTTTAGTTCAAGACTTTCTTTTGCCAGATCAGCCATAGATTCCAATCGCTTGAAAAATTCATGTTCGTTCGATGATAAAAAAGCTAATCTGGGCAAATTCAATGTGACGACGCCGATAGAACCCGTGAGGGGATTGGATCCGAACAGACCTCCACCGCGTTTACGTAACTCCGTCGTATCCAAACGGAGACGGCAGCACATAGACAACGCATCTTCGGGAGAAAGATCGCTCGAAACAAAATTTGAAAAGTATGGAATCCCATATTTGCATGTCATCTTCATTATGGCTTCGGTAACTGGATTTTCCCAATCGAAATCTTTCGTGACATTTATCGTGGGAATCGGAAAAGTAAAGACCCGTCCACTGGCATCTCCCGCCATCATTACTTCGCAAAATGCCAGGTTGAACATATCCATTTCTTCTTGGAACTCACCATATGTTGCATCCATGGGCATGCCACCGATTATTACAGGTTGATCATGCATCCTTGAAGGAACCTTTAAATCGAAGGTCAGATTGCTGAACGGACATTGAAAACCCACTCTGGTTGGAACATTGAGGTTGAATATGAATTCTTGAAGAGCTTGTCTCACATCTGAATAATCCAATTTGTCATACCTTATGAACGGAGCGCAATATGTATCGATACTCGACCATGCTTGTGCCCCAGCGCTCTCTCCTTGACTGGTAAAGGTTGCGTTGACAATCTGTCCGAGAAACGATCGTAAGTGCTTCGCCGGAAGAGAAGAAACTTTCCCGCTAATTCCTCCAAATCCTATAGTCAATAATTGTTGGAGATCCCATCCGCAACAATACGGACCGAAGAAACCGAGATCATGGATATGAAAAACCCCACTGAGGTGTGCTTGCCTGATTCGTTCAGGATACAGATCGTTAAGCCAATAGCATCTTGTAAATGATTCTCGGATGTAATTATTCATACCGTTGATTGATTTGCGGGTATTGGCATTTTCCTTAATCAGCCAGTCTTTGTCATTAAGGTAGTCGTTGAATAATTTACTTGTCGAATCTATAAGGATTTTTCCTTCTCGTACTTTTCTCCTATTCTCGCGATAGAGGATGTAGGCTTTAGCAATGGAAGCTGCATTCCTATGAATCAACGCCTGTTCGACCATGTCTTGTATGGTCTCGACTGAAATCGCCGGATCAGGACATGAAAGGATCTTAAGCAACACGTCGTTTGCGATCGCATCGCCATTAATCGTTTCTCCAACTGCCATTGCAGCTTTAACGATAGCATTCGAGATTTTCTGTCCATCGCAGAAAACCACTTGACCATCTCGTTTGATGACCTTGGTAGCCATGATGTTCCTCCTGCCGGGTGCATGGCTACAAATAAAGAGTCCTTGACTACAACAAGGAATCTACGCTTGCGTCATGCACCGTGACGGCGTATCCATGCAGGGAGGTCTTCTGGCTCAGGCTCCACGGAATACTGTCTCCTTCCCAGATTGCTCCAGTGGACACGACAGCTTCCTCACCTTAACAGCGGCGGGACCGCGCGGGCATTCATACCCGACTTCCCTGATCCTGCATGCACAATAGATAGTGTATATGTACCTCAAGGTACGCTATAGATGGTATGATGGATGGTGAAATATGTCAATCGGTATTTATGTTGAGTATAATAAGAATGTTTGTCATTGCTGATGTGCATGAATCAGCTTTCAATAAACACTCGTATCGAATCTCGGTATTCTTTCGGAGTCATGCCTGTGATAGCTCTGAATTTCCGACTAAAGTACTTGCTGTCATCAAATCCAACCATCGAGCACACTTCATAAATTTTTATCGACGGGTCTTGTAATAATTCTTTTGCTTTCTCGATCTTCATCCTATTTGCGAAGGTGATATAATTCTCCCCCATTTCCTTCTTGAAGTACATACTGAAGTATGATGGAGCCATGTGGGCTATTTTCGCGATTTCGACTAAAGAGAGGCTTTTATGGTAATTCTGATCCATATACCGGAGGACCTTTCGAACTGTCGCCCGTTTCGAAGAATCGCTTTTACTTGTTTCTGAAGCATATTCCATCAATCTTTTATTAATTGCTTCAATCTGTTCTTCAACCTGGACCATCCGATCACATCGAAGCAAGATGTCTTTGAACATCACAGACTTAGGCAAATCATCAAGTAGTTGTTGAGCATGTTGTTTAACAAGGACCTTCCGAATTGTTACATAAATACGATTCAGCAACAGTATGCAGTGTTCTTTCTGTACTTCATGATATTTCAATTCGTGGATGAGAAATCTGATCTTATCTACGGTACCGGCATGGTGCTCCATCGTAAGATTTCTAAAGATTTGTTCTTCAATAATGAAGAAAAGTGGCTGATCATCAAATGATTCAGTTTCCATAAACCGACTAAGGGCACCCCAATCACGATGGAAACAACGATTGAGAGCATCGGAAGCCATCTGGTAGGTGAAGTAGTCGATGGGGCTGCGAAGACACATGTCAAGGATATCTTTGGATTCGAAATGATAAGCCAGAACGTATTTACGACTGCTCAAATCGACAAAAACACTTGGACAGAAGAGATGCTGGACATGCTGACTGAGTTTATAAAACATGATCCTAGAGGTGAACAATACCGTCAACTCGATTGGTCGGTAGAATATGATATGGCAAGAAATGGAGATCCGAACGATACGCAAACTGCATTGTAATGTACTATAGGCAGCAAAGCTGTTACTTTGACTCCGGTATTCTTGCAACACCTCAGCCCTAACCCTTTGGTTTTCAAGAACGGACCTTCAATGATGAAAAAGGATTTATTTATAGTTGGTGCTTTAACATCAGGCCGGCACTACTTTTTTGATAGCATGCAGACCTTCGTATCTTTTTAATACAGCTTCTGGTCCAAGATGGCCAGAAGCTGTTTCAAGTATACACAAATGAATCAGTTCTTGATTATTACCCTGAACGTACCCGGGACTATTGAAGCTTCAAAAGCCTTTTGAGCTTCCTCAAATGGAAATGCCTTGGCAATGAGCGGTTTCATGTCAATGATACCATAGTTAATCAGCCTGTTCGCAACGAAGAAGTCTTCGGCGTTGGGGCTTATTGAACCGGTGAGAATGATCTCATTCCCATGAAGCTTCTGAGGGCTGATGGGAGTGGGAACATCCGGATGCATCGAGCTGTACTGGATTACGCTTCCTCCCTTTCCGGCCATTTCGATGGCCTGAGGTACGACAGAAGGAATCGAGGTGGTATTAAACACACACTCTGCTCCCCTACCGTCCGTAAGACTCCGCACATACTCAACCGGTTCATGCTCGAGAGGGTTGAATGTGATATCTGCTCCGAGTTGCCGGGCAAGCTTTCTCCTATTAGCATCGACTTCGCTCACTATCACCCTGCATCCTTTGCGTTTTGCAAGCATGACGTGGTTCTGCCCCATGATGCCACCGCCAATAATCACTACGGTTTCACCGAACTGTAGATTCCCTCGGTTGATACTGTGAACACAGCATGCAAGCGGCTCGGTAAGGGCGGCTTCTTCATAACTGACACTCTCAGGAATCAAAAAAAGGTCCTTCGTTTCAACGATGATATAATCACATAGCCCGCCAGGGCCGATAAGCAGGCCTTCCCTAACAGGCTTCTTAAGCGCACGTTCACACATGTTGGTCCGGCCTGTCCTGCAATAGTAGCATTCTCCACAGTTATAAAGAAGCCGGACGGCAACTCGATTGCCTATAGCCCATTTCTTGGGATTCACACCTTCTCCAAGCAAAGCAATCTCACCTGAGACCTCATGGCCACCGGTACAAGGAAGGGGCATCTTCACCTCTCCCTGGAATATCCGCTGCTCAAGCGTACAGAGGGCAGCTGCATGAACCTTGATCAGCACCTCACCGCGTCGTAAATCGGGAGTCTCCAAATCCAATATCCCAATGGTCTTCAGACCGGTAACCGCAATTGTCTTTATTTTCAAAGCCATATGTATCCTCTTTCCAACTATTTCAACAATCCAAGAGCTTGTTCGACGGTAATATTATCATGGACAATCGCTGCGATGGCTTCGCACATTTGTGCAATGTTTTTATGACGTACGATATTTCTTCCCATTATGATTCCCTTAGAACCACAATCTATGGCATCCCTGATGTTAGAAAACAACTCTTCTTCGGATTTTGCTCTCGCTCCTCCAAGGACGAGCACCGGAACATAACAACTGTCCGTAATGCGCTTAAACTGTTCTCCCCCGACAAACTCAGCCTTGATGAAGTCCGCACCGAGCTCGGCTCCTTGTTGACAAGCAAACGCCATCAGTTCGACCGACCTGGTATCAACACCTTCAGGTCTCTCAAACCCATAAGGAAGCATCTCCGCTCCAACGGGAAGATTGTATTTTTCTGCATCCGAAGCAAGCTTTGCAAGATATTTAAGTGAATGTTCGTTAGCTTGCGAACCTGGATACCCCATGCAAAGCATTGCATCGGCCCCCACTCTTATCGCATCTTCCGCTGAGTATATCAGTTCCATCGGAGCCATGGGTTTGCGTATCGTAGATAAGCCTCCGTCAGCACGCATGATAATACCCGCATTTCCAAATGAGGATGAAAAGTTCTTAATTATTCCATAGGTCGTAAGAAATCCATCCACGCCACCTGCTATGGCTTCGGTAATGATTTTACCAGGATTGGTCAGATCAGGTGAAGGCATGATCGCAGCATGGTCCATAGCAAGAATAAATGTCTTGCCATCCTTTCTCAAAATGTTGTTCATTCTTCTTTTCATTGTCTTTTCCTTAGTTTATGTAACATTTCATTTAATAGAATTCTTTTTTTCAATAGCCTCATTAAAGTAGGAAATGAGTATATTGCCCACCTTCGCAGCATATTCGGCCATCATGCACTTCAGTTCTTTCGGATAGAATCGTCCCCATTCTTGGATTTCAAATGTCAGGTCCCCTTCATAACCGATATCCGCAAGGGCGCTCATTGCCTCTTTCCAATCGATGTTCCCATGGAATGGAAGAAGGTGTTCATCATCATACCCTTTGTTATCCTGTACATGAATGGCCTTCACCCTCTTACCCAAAATGGTCAGGCTCTGACGATGAAAACCTCCGACGAGATGTGCATGTCCGAAATCATAACACGCACCAACATGTTCTGGATCATCGAATGAATCGATGAGGGTAACCTGTTCATGGATGTTTGCACAGAAGATGTGCTGATACGGAGCCGATTTGTATTCAAAATCGTTTTCGAGTGCTATGCCGATACCATGTTCCTTGGCAGTCTGCACGTGCCTTGAATAGTATTCCAGGTTTCTTTCAAGTGAAACCGACATGTCTTGGCCTGCACTGTACACGGTACCTGGATGAGTGACCGTCCACTTCACGCCTAACCGTGAAGAAGCGATGATGGAACGTCGGATAAGTTCTTCCATCATCTTAACCTTATCGGAATCGTTCTTTCCGAAAATATCGTAGTAAGGTAAATGAGATTGGGCAAATACCACACCACACCGTTTTCCAGTTTCAGCAAGCTCATCTATATAGGTCTGCCAATCATCATCCCGCATTCTGGAAGAGGGATTCATGGCTTCACAAAAGTTGAGATCAAGATATGTGAAACCGGCCTTCGCACACTCTTCGATGCAGAACACCATCGGATAACGTTCCCGTCCTGCGGAGAAGGCGCAAAGGTTCGTTGATGTAGATAAATTCATTAAGGCTCCTTTAACACCGTGGGCTGGCATAGCCCACGGTGTGCGATAAACAGATAAACAGTATAAATTACGGATTCATTCTGAGATAGTTGTCGAGTAGTCCCTGGAGACTTTTTTCCATACTCTTCACCGTTGCGTCGACAGTTAGATTGTCCTTGAGCATAGCGGTGATCTCATTCTGGATCGCGTAATAGAAGTCAACCGTAGGTCCGACCGTTACGCTTCGCATCGAAGCAGGGGTCTTCGCAAGCTGCCCGGGAGCAACTGAGAACTGCGGTGTCGTGGCAAGCAGATTCTTGTAATTCACATTATCAACCGCGGCCTTGTATCCAGGGGTGTACCCTGTTCCGGCTGCAAAGTCGGCTTGGACTTCTTCACCTGTCATGTACTTGATAAACTCCCATGCCGCTGCTTTCTTGAGCGCGTCTTCGGAATCAAACAGGACCAAGCATGAACCGGACACTGTCGCACCATGATTCGCGGAAGAATTCACACGCAGGAATGTGGTTGCGCCTACTTCAAACTTTCCTCCGACTTTGCTGAGAAGGCTGTTGACTGTTGAAGAAGATCCTGTGAAGACTGCGACTTCACCCGCGACGAACTGGTTGGTCGACAAACTTTCATTCTTAAGAGCGCCAGCATCGTACATAGCTTTCCATTCAGTAAGGAATGTCTTGAGGGCCCCGTTTTCTATGCATTCGAGCTTTGTGGCGGTTGCATCGGCACCGTTGCTGTTATTCACGACATAGCTTCCAAGCTGACCAAGCCAGTTGGCCAAAGTCGGTGTGTTCGGAACCGCACCATAGGTTGCCATATTGACGCCCTTGGCTTTCATGTCTTTGTTCAATTGAATGATGTCTGCGAACGTATCCGGCCCTTTGTCCCAACCAGCAGCCTTAAGGGCATCCTTATTGTAATACGTGATTGTGGTTGAAGTTGCGAACGGAAGTCCGAGCTGAGCACCGCTGAACTGCCAGTTTCCAAGCGCTCCGGCAAGATAATCATCAACAATGTCATCATCGAAATACTTCACGGCGTTATCGATCGTGAAAGCTTTGCCCGAGTTGTAGTAATCAAGCTTACCAGTTGCATCTAGCTGCATGATGTCCGGTAGTTCTTTGTAATTTTCTGCTGAAAGAATGGTCTTCATCAAGGTCGTGGCATCTGAATACTGACCCTGATAGATGGCATTAACAGTAATCTGGTATTCATTGTTTGCATTAAACTCTTTGATGTACTTGTCAACGAGAAGTCCGGCATCATCGCTAGCTGAGTGCCAGAATGTGATAGTTACCGGTGTTGAGCCAAGCGCGACCTTCTCGACCGGTGCGATTTCTTTTTCTGCTCCAGCAAATACAGCTGTCAGAGCGAAAAAAACAGTAAACAATACCAATAGAGATTTTTTCATGTTTTCATCCTCCTCAGGATCATTTTTATGAGATCACCATATGATGGCTATTAACCAACGAGAGCTCCGTCCATTCCTCCTTTTTTCATGTTCCTTCTCATTATTACAAAGAGGATGAGCGAAGGAATCAATGATATGCATACACCAGCAAGGACTAACTGATAGTTTTCATCCTCCCAGGAATTTAATTTTGTGATTCCGACCATGATTGTCCTCATATTCGGTGAAGAAGCGGTGACAATCAAAGGCCAGAGATATGCATTCCAAAGGGCGATAAAGCTGTGGACAAAGAGTGTCGTGATCACTGGTTTGCATATCGGAATAAGAACATTGATCATATAACTGATATCGCCGTACCCGTCGATCTGCGCCGCCTCCCTCATATCCTTCGGTACGGACTTGAATCGTTGTCTCAGCATAAACATCTGCGATGCGCTTACGAAGGAAACGACCATGACGCCAAGGTAGGAATTAAGAAGATGGAGTCTGGACACCGTCAAGTAGTTCGTTGCAAGTAGCACATCCGCGGGAATCATCATCGTTCCGAGGATGAGAAAAAAGCAGAGGTTCTTGAATTTGAAATCATAGTACGCAAAGGCAAATGCTGCCAAAATCGAGAATACGAGACGGATACTCGTTCCCGCCAAGGCGATTATGAAGGAATTGACCGTGTATCGTAAAAGATTTCCTTTCTCCAGCGCTTCCTTGAAATTTCCGACATAGGTGAAACTCCCCGGTAGCAGTTTCGGCGTAAGAAATTCATGAGGGGTTTTGAATGCCCCGCAAAGGCAATATATCAAAGGAAAGATAATTATCAGGCCAAGCGCGATGGCCACCGTCGAAACTACTGAATCCTGAATCAAATTTCTAGTCTTACGTTTCATCATTGATAGTGAACCTTCCTTCTCTCAAATACAAATGACAAGATGGTAAAGCCCAGGGTAAGGGTAAATGCGGATATGCTCAGCACTGCCGCCAGGCCATAATCCGAACTTGAGAACCCCGATTGGTACATCATCGACATGAGCGTATTTGTAGCTGATGCGGCGGAACTGACACCCATGATTATGATCATCGGAGCCGATGTCATCATCGCAAGCACGAGATTCGTGCACAGCACATAGAAAATGGTTGGTGAAATCAACGGGATTTGAACCTTGAATATCCTTCTTGCCGGGCTGATCCCATCAACTCTGGTAGCTTCGATTATCTGGTCAGGAATGGCACGCAATGCTGAAAGCATGAGTAAAAAGTCAAATCCTATGCCCATCCAGATGGTGAGGATAAGCACTGCGGCAAGAGCTGTTTCCTGACTCTCGTACCATCCGAGTTTCAGACCGAAGAAGTAATTGATGAATCCGACGCTCGGACTGAACATGGATTTGAAAATCATACACGCAGCGGACATCGAGACCGACATCGGCAACGTGAATAATGTTTCATACACCGGACTTAGTTTTCGCTTTTTGTTTGCCAGGAGGGCAAGAGAGATGGTGATGAACAGTGTAATAGGCACGTTTATGGCAGCGATTGTCAGTGTATGCCGTAAGGCAGGAAGGAAATCCTTCCTTCCATACGTATACGCATAATTGTCGAATCCCGCAAAACCTTTGATGATTCCTTTCGCATTTACAAGACTGAAACTATTGATGATTGTCCTTATGAACGGATAGTAAATAAAAAGTATGGCGAATAGCATTATCGGGAGTAGTAGTAGAAAGACCTTTTTTCTGGTCTTAGCCCGTTGCCTTTGTTTCAAGGTTGTTCTTGTTTTCATTGTAACCACACCTCTCATATGGCCAGGTTCTTTCCAGTTTCAATATCAAAGAGGTACATCGACTGGGGAAGAAATGAGAAATGTATTTCGCTGTCGCTTTCGTAGTCCATTTTCAGGTGTTGGTGTTCATCCTTAGCTTGCGTTACCAAAATAAGGTCTTTTCCATTGTATTCGAGATGAAGATGGACATTCGTACCCATCATCTCGACAACACCCACGTTGGCAACAGGACAATCTTTGGATTCAACCAAAAATAGCGAATCGGGTCGTAATCCGAGGATTATGGGACCGGAAGCGATGTTGTTTGCCTTCATCCTGGAATTATCTTCATGTACCACCGGAATCGTGAAACCATCAAGATCTACGCTAAATTGCCCGTGTTCCTCTTTGAGATCAGCTTGAAAGAAGTTCATCTGCGGTGTGCCTATGAACCCTGCGACAAATTGATTGGATGGTTTGTCGAAGACTTCTTTCGGGGTGCCTATCTGCTGGACGAATCCATCCTTCATGACTACGATCCTGTCCCCCAGGGTCATTGCTTCAGTCTGGTCATGCGTTACATATATGAACGTAGTATCGATCTTCTTTCTGAGCCGGATCAGCTCGGCTCTCATCTGATTGCGCAATTTTGCATCAAGATTTGATAAAGGCTCATCCATCAGCATGCATTTTGGATTTCTTACGATAGCACGTCCGATGGCGACTCGCTGCCTCTGTCCTCCTGAAAGGCTTTTTGGCTTTCTATCGAGATAATCGGTGATTCCCAATATGACGGCAGCTTCTTTGACCTTTTTATCAATCTCTTCCTTTGAGGAAGTTCTTTTCTTAAGTGCGAACGCCATGTTGTCATACACCGTCATATGAGGATAGAGGGCATAGTTTTGAAACACCATCGCGATGTCCCTGTCCTTCGGGTCGAGTTCGTTGACGAGTTTTCCGTCAATGTACAACTGTCCCTCAGTGATTTCTTCAAGACCGGCGATCATCCTCAAAGTAGTCGATTTGCCACATCCGGAAGGACCTACCAACACTACGAACTCTTTATCCCTGATTTCGATGCTGAAATCCTGTACGGCAACTACACCGCGTTCGGTTTTTTCTAAATTGGCATTATGCCCATCTGACGATGCTTGGTGTTTTTTTCTTTCACCGGCAACCGGCGGATAGATTTTCTTGATATTCTTCAACGATACGCTAGCCATGTATACCTCAAAAATGGCGTCATTACACGCCTAGTTTAGTAATAATAATCAGAGTATGTTACTATACTGTCACCCCCGATTGGATTAGTCAATAAGTAGTTTAATCATTTAAATATGCACCTTTTTAATATATTTGTTGCGTTGTAATAGAAGCGTAATGACAGGATTGACAGCATGCCATACCAGGAAAGAACGATTGATCCAACTGATCACATCTTGTACGCTCGAC
>JAAYIV010000073.1 GCA_012523305.1 Spirochaetales bacterium | reverse complement strand
AAGAATAAGCCCGAATATGTCCCTCACCAAGATCTTGGGGACTATGTAATCATTATCAATGCTGCGAAAGCAGCTCTTACCGGCAACAAGTATGAGGATAAGAAATACTACCGCCACTCCAATTACCCGGGCGGCCTCACTGTTGAATCGTATGCCGAGATGGTAGTTCGTAAGCCGACGTTTCCAATGGAACATGCCGTAAAGGGAATGCTTCCGAAGGGTGCGCTTGGTAACAAGCTGTTCACAAACATGAAAGTGTATGCTGGAGAGACTCATCCCCATGCCGCACAGCAGCCCATCAAGGTTGAAATCTAAGACAGGAGCAAGAAAGTGGCTACCAAGAAAGTAATTGAAAAACAGAATGTCAACCTCGGGCTTGGCACAGGTCGCAGAAAGACCGCCGTTGCTCGTGTCTATCTTCGCGAAGGCGAAGGCAACATTACCATTAACGGACGCAAAGTCGATGAATATTTCGGAAATCCGCTGTGTGTGTTCATGGTGAAGCAGCCGTTGGATGTAACCGACACGCTTACCAAATTCGATTTGGTAATCAATGTCCATGGTGGTGGTCCCACCGGACAAGCAGGCGCATGCCGTCATGGTATTGCCCGTGCATTAGTTCAGCAGGACGAGAATAATCTTCCTTCTTTGAGAGCCGCAGGGTTCTTGACCCGAGACTCCCGCATGGTCGAACGAAAGAAATACGGTCAACCGGGTGCACGCAGGAAGTTCCAGTTCTCCAAACGTTAAAAGGATTGTTGGATGGCCTACGCCACCATACGAAGAGGAGCTTCAGAAGGAATCTGGTCGATCGATTCCGAAGAGGGCTCCTCTTTTTTTATTCCAAAACAATTGGCTGCCAGACTCGGATATTATGAAAACCAGCAGATAGATAAAACACAATACTGTCAGCTGAAGGATGTTTATGTAGCGATGCAGGTTCGGGAGAAAGCACTTTCTTTGCTTGCGAGACGTGAACACTCACATAGGGAATTAACACTCAAACTCTTACGACGAGGATTTGAAAAAACAATAATCGAAACAGAATTGAATAGATTGGAAAAGCAAGGTGTATTGGATGATGCCCGTTATGCTGCAACGTTTGTTGCTTCGCGCCAGGCGAGAAATCCGGAGGGCAAGCCGATGCTTCAAGCACGCCTAGCCCAAAAAGGAATCGATCGAGAAATAATCAACGATGTTCTCCATGAATGGTTTGATGATAATGAACAGGTCGGAACAGCGCTCTTGACAGCTATAAGAAAACTTTCCAAATCCAGTTCATCAACAGATCAATTGGTGTACAAACTTAGGAAAAAAGGATTTTCTGCAAGTCAGATACGAATGGCTTTGGAAAAAGAAAACGCCGCCCTCGATTGAAGGCGGCATGATAGAAATCATTTCTACAGAAGTTTACTTCAACACTTTGAATGCATCCCGACCGGCATACTTGGCAACATCACCGAGATAGTCTTCGATTCTCATCAACTGGTTGTACTTGGCAAGCCTGTCCGAGCGGCTCATTGAACCGGTCTTAATCTGTCCGGTCTCAAGGGCAACTACCAGATCTGCGATGAAATTGTCTTCTGTCTCGCCAGAGCGATGGGATACAACGGCAGTGTATCCAGCGCGATGAGCCATCTCGATAGCCTCAAAGGTTTCGGTGAGCGTTCCGATTTGGTTCACTTTTATAAGGATGGAATTCGCGGTTTTTGTTTCGATTCCCTTCTTAAGGCGTTTGGTATTGGTAACGAACAAATCGTCCCCCACCAATTGGATACGGTCACCTATCGCATCGGTAAGCATCTTCCACCCTTCCCAGTCATCTTCCGCCATTCCGTCTTCGATGGAGATTATCGGGTACTTGTTAACCCATGATGTCCATAACTCAACCATTTGCTTGCTGGTAAGCTTTTCATGGGTGGTCCACTTCAACTCGTAGGTCTTGGTCTTTTCATCATACAGTTCGCTTGCCGCAGGATCGAGGGCGATCATGAAGTCCCCATCCTTGCCAGCGGTGTAACCGGCAGCCTTGATAGCTTCCATGATGACTTCCAGAGCCTCTTCGTTGGATTGAAGGTCAGGTGCGAACCCACCTTCATCACCTACGGATGTGTTATAACCACGTTTCTTGAGGACGGTCTTGAGATTATGGAATACTTCAGCAGTCATGCGAACAGCTTCCCGTATCGAAGTCGCGCCGATCGGCATAACCATGAATTCCTGGAAGTCGACCTTGTTATCGCTGTGAGCCCCGCCATTGAGGATATTTGCCATCGGAACTGGCAACACGCATGAGTGATACGCGCCAAGGTATTTGAAGAGCGGGACACCGAGGAAATCTGCCGCAGCACGTGCTACTGCCATGGATACGCCAAGAATAGCATTTGCGCCAAGCTTTCCTTTGTTTTCAGTGCCGTCAAGAGCGATTAACGCTCTGTCAATGGCAACCTGATCAAGAGCATCCAATCCCTCGAGCTCGGGAGCGATCAATGTATTCACATTGTCGACTGCCTTAAGGACTCCTTTGCCGAGGAATCGCTTCTTGTCTCCGTCGCGTAGCTCAACCGCTTCGTGTACACCGGTCGATGCACCTGAAGGAACGGCAGCACGCCCCATGGATCCGTCTTCGAGGATAACGTCGACTTCAATAGTCGGGTTTCCACGTGAATCCAATATCTCTCTTGCTTCTACGAATTCAATAATACTCATTGGGACTCTCCTGATATAGATAGGTATCTACTGCAATAGAATATCGTCATTTTTCTGTCGATTGTCAAGGTAACCGAATATATCTTGGTAAAGTCAAGGCTGTTCATTTGACTGGTTGTAATTTACAATATAGGCATGGATAACGATAGAAACCATGATATTCAGTATAGAATGCCACCGCTCACAGATGAATTTCTCTATCAAATGATTTTCTGTATGGAAGACCAAGCGAACGAATATTGTCTTGACCTGAAAGAAGGAACGCTGGTACAAGAGGAATTCATTGAGCAAAGAAAAGAAGAAGAACCCCAACGATTCCTGGAGATCCCGCAATGGTTTCCATCTGATGGATTCAGGACGATGGAAAAGTTTGTTTCCACACTTCGCAATCCCGTTTACAGAGAACGTTTACGAGATGTACTTCAATCAGGTAAGGGAGTGTTCAGGCAATTCAAGGATGTTTTACATGATTTTCCACCGCTTGAACGACTTTGGTTCTATTATAAGGATAAAGAGATCCGCCATAAAATCCATCTTTGGTATGAACGCAACGATGAAGCGTTT
>JAAYIV010000013.1 GCA_012523305.1 Spirochaetales bacterium | reverse complement strand
CTGCGTCAAGTATTTGTCTTTTGCCTGCCCGGATTATTTGATATCAACTTGAAACGGGCGAAGATATTAACTGGATCGCATGAAATAGAGCTGGTAAAAAGCGACCGGTTGAGAACTCTCACCGGGTATATCCGGGGAGGATGCTCACCATTGGGAATGATAAGGCCCTACCCGCTCTATGTGGAAGAGAGTGCCCAGCTTTTCCCTGTCATCTATGTAAGTGCGGGACTGAGAGGGTTTCAAATCAGCTTGCACCCCGATGACCTTGTCAGGGCAACGAACGGCACGTATGCAAAGTTCATCTAGAACAAGAGTACAGCTTGCCTAATCTGATTGGCACGGCTATGATGGCGATATGAAAGTCGTAATCCTTGGAGCGGGGCGTCGGGGGACGCTGCTGGCTCGTCATCTGATACAAGAGCGCAAAGATGTCGTCATCATCGAATCGGATCCCAGACGGGCAGCCGAAGCACAAACAAAACTTGACTGCATGGTCATCATCGGATCTGGAACGGACAAACATATTTTATCCGAAGTATCGATCGAATCTGCCGATGCTTTTGTAGCCCTATCCGACAGTGACGAAGTCAACCTTGTCGCCTGTGGCATAGTCGAAGCCATGAGTCCGAATCTGACAACGGTCGCGGCTATCCGCAACTTGACCTATACCGGTAGTGACGGACTACCGGAAACCGTGCTGGGTATCGATTACATCGTCAATCCCGAAGCTGAAACTGCCAGAAGCATCTATGACATCATCGAACGTGGCATCTTTAGCGACATCATCACTTTCAACAAGACAAACCTGATCCTCTATAATATTTACATAAACGAAAAATCAAAATTCGCAGGAAAAGATGTCCAGACCCTGAGGAATATGTTGAAGGCAGAATTCGTGATCACTGCTATCAATCGGGGTGATCAAGGCATCGTTCCTTCTGGTAATACCGTGGTGTTTCCCGGCGATACTATCTCACTTGTCGCCTCTGACGAGGATATCGAGATTATCTTCAAGGTAATTGGCCGAGAAAAACTTAAAGCCCGCAAAATCGCCATCGTGGGCGGCAGCAAGATCGCTCGCTTTCTTTTGAGGGACTTTTCTCCGTCAAAACGGAAGAACATCGTATTGGTAGAACAGGATGCGACAGTCTGTGAAACCTTCGCATCTTTGTTCCCCGAGATATTGGTAATCAAAGCCGATATCACCGACGAGACGATTTTCGATGATGAGAAACTCGATACGTTCGACTTATTGATCGCCCTTACTGATAATGATGAATTGAACATAATAACTGCCAGTTATGCCAAACGGATCGGTGTGGACCGAGCAATCACGTTGATTAAAAACAACAACAACTATATCCGTCTCGCACGCCATTTGGATATCGATTCGGTCATATCAGTAAGCCAGGCGACAGTTGATTCGCTGTTGCGTTATCTCAGGGGAACGAACGTATCAAGCGTACACTCACTCTTTGGCGGCCGTTTCGAGATATTTGAATTCACCATCACGGAAACAACGAAGAACGTCGGGCATCAATTGAAAGACATAAACATGCGTAACAAGGGAATCATCGCCGGAATAACCAAAGCAACAAAAGAGAGCGTAGTTCCCACTGGAAATTATCGACTTGAACAAGGTGACGTATTGCTGGTAGCCGCAAGCCGCGAATCGTTGTCTGCCGTTCAACAGCTTTTTGAATAACGGTCGAGGGTACCCAATGAATGCCACACGAACGAATTGGAAACAGATTATCCGCCTTTCGGCAATTTTGCTTACCATCATCGGACTGTTCATGTTGATTCCAACAATAATGGCATTGGCGAAGGGTGAATGGAAAGCGTTCAGAGGTTTCTTGTTACCGCTTGGTATCATAGGTGTCTCAGCAACCGTTATTTTGCCGATCGGTCGCAACTGGTCCACGAAAGGCCTTACCATACGCGAAGTATATATATTTGTAACCTTGACATGGATAGTTGCCAGCGCACTGGGATCACTTCCTCTGATGTACTGTGGGACCAGTGTGGATTTCACCAGTGCATTCATGGAAATCATGTCGGGCTTTACCACCACGGGTCTTACTTCGATTGTCGATATCGAATCCCAACCGGCAAGTATTCTCTTTTGGCGTTCTTTGACCCATTGGATCGGGGGCATGGGAATCGTCGTGCTCTTCGTTGCCTTGCTTCCGTTGGTCGGAACCGAAGGAACCCAACTCTTCGGTGCGGAGGCAGTGGGTCCCACGAAGAGCAAGCTCACGCCTAAGATCCGCAATACCGCCATGATACTTTGGACTATCTACGTTGGCTTTACTTTTTTGGAGACAGTACTTCTGCTTTTCGGAGGATTGCCTCTGTTTGATGCGTTGACAGTCACGTTCGGCACGATGGCTACCGGTGGTTTCGCCGTGAAGAACGCTAGCATAGGAGGTTATGGTAGCGCCTATGTCGAAGTTGTGGTGACAATATTCATGGTGTTTGCGGGTATAAACTTTTCACTCTACTTCTTGCTTATCAGACGTCATTTCAAAGATATATTGAAAGATACCGAGCTAAAAGTATATCTGGCCATTTTTTTTATCGCCACCCTTTTCTCCAGTTTGAACCTCACCTTAAGCGGAACATATGCTCATTTTGGAGAGTCTTTACGTCATAGTGCGTTCCATTTGGCTTCCATTATGACAACTACGGGTTTTTCTACCGCCAACTACAGTCTATGGCCTCAATTCTCACAGGCCTTGCTGCTCGTGGTGATGTTTATCGGAGGGTGCGCAGGCTCAACCGGCGGAGGAATCAAAGTAACGCGGATAGTGACCATGGCAAAGCTTGCCCGCCAGAGCGTACGAACCCTGTTGCATCCGAAAGGGATTTTTACCATCCAATCGGAACATGAAAAAATCGCTTGGAAGACAGTGAACGCAATCGCAGGGTTCGTCGTCCTTTATATCATGTTGGTGTTGGCGGTGACTTTAGTTACCGCATCAGCGGGAATCGATCTGTTTTCATCGCTTGCCACCGGATTGATTTCGGTGGGAAATATCGGGTTGGGACTCGGACAGGTAGGACCTGACGGAGCCGGCTTCGCCATCATGCCTTCCTATGTGAAGTGGACCATATCGTTTGCAATGCTCGCCGGCCGTCTTGAACTTTATACCGTGTTCGCCCTCTTCTCACGATATTTCTGGAAACGTTAACATTATTTGTCAATCTTATTGGTAAAGAACAGACGTACTTTTTTGATTGTAGCCACTGCGATAAGGTAAAGAGCGAGAAGTCCGGCGATGATCCACAACTCGAGCGACCAAGAAACAAAATCGGGATGATCGATGAATCGAAGGTAGAAGATATCTCCGACTCCGACCGCTATGCAGGCAATCAGAATCAAGCCCATCACAATTTCAGATACCGTCATGCCACGACGCATCCGTAGTCCAAATATCATCGCACAGATAAGGGTTACAACGTAGATCGGAAGAGCTACCGGGAAAAACCAAGTTACTGCCGGTCCGTCAAATATGTCGAGCAAGAATAGATAGAGCCCGATTGAAACAACATCTACCACTATGCCTAGTACCAAACGCTTATGTTTTATCACCCAAGGAAATACTCCGATCAGCCAGTAAAGGACAAGTGAGGCGGTGGTATAGAGCGACCATGAAAGACCTCCGATTTGGGCATCGATGAACAGCAAGATCGCGAGAGTCAACAGTACGTACGTACTAGATAACAGCACATAACGGGAAGGCAACACGAGAGGAGCCAGGATAAAACCGACACCGATAAACACACATCCGATCGAAAACCAAGGAGAAAACGGATGTTCGGGTCCGATCGCCCAACCGGTGATGGCCAAGATGATGATGGCGATCGTGGCGAGAGCCAGGATCAACTCGATGAATCCTTTTCTCCTCATGTCAACCAAAGGCTGTTCTTCCCGATGATCGTGATGTGATGATCCGAATAATGTCTTAGTGCTTTTCCCGATGATTTCTTCGGATGCACGAACTTCAGTTTTACATAATGGGCAAGAAATAGTACCAGGTTCTAATTTGACCCCACATTTAACACAATATGCCATCACACTACCTCGCTACCATCGAATCAGTACGATTCGATGCGATTTCAACAGCGATTCCTCGATTAACCAACGCAGTGAGGAATTCTCGCTCGACCACCGTGTCGGTTTTTAGGTTACTTGATATATTAATTGATAAACTACTATGGATTCCCATGACCCCCATCGAGATTTTCAAAGCTTTTGACGGGGACAGGAAGAAATTCCCTTGCGTCACATGCTCCGCCATCCCGGAAGGAAGACTGACATTCCCGAGATTACTGATTACCGATGAATAGAGCCGGTCCCCGTACCGATCGCTGAGAATTTTCATAAACGGCCGTTTGAGAAAATTCGGAGCATAACGAACCAGCACATTGCGTCCCCCGGCAACATTGCGTGAAATTTGACGGCTAAGCGATTTTGTATTCACCCCGTTCCTCAGCTGATATTTAACTTGTTCAATAATTTCGGTGAAACTGTATGCGCCAAGACGCGGATCAATTCCAACGACAACAAACAGTGTAAAGTTGCGCATCGATTTCGAATCGAACACTCTTCGGATATTCACCGGAACGGATATCCGTATCGGTTTGTACCGTTTGGAGGAAGAGACCCGCTGTTGTTGGATACGTTGATAGGCATCCAGCAGTTCAGCTGTCAAATACTCCGTGATGGTCGCTTGGAATTCCGAAGCGATGAGTTTCATATCGGATACCGATACCATCGCCGTAATTGCATTGGTACGATCGGTCAGATCGGCCGAAAGGGCTGTGACATGAAATGCCCGGACATCACTTTCCATCACCGACTTTATCGGAAAGAAAAATTTTTGAAACGAATCCGCTGATTCCTCTTCGTTGATCGGAGTATTGATTTTGAATACTTGAGGATCGTCGCCTACTTCGATACCCGATAATCTGAGATATTCGGCAACCAATGATTTTAGGAATATCAGCCCTCCGGTACCATCGGTGAGGGCATGAAAGTACTCCACAGCGATCCGGTCTTCCCTGTACATCACCTTGAAAAGGTATCCGTTGGCACTTCTGTGGCGATTGAAATAAGCACAGGGATAGCTACGATCCGGATACACTTCAAGCGGTTTTTCGTGCTGGGTAAGATAATACCAGAAGAAACCGTTATGTAAAGAGACTTTGTAGTATGGGAAACGCACCATGATATTGTTCAGTGCTTTGAGCAATCGTTCGGGAATGACGGCAATATCCACATCAAATGATAACCTGAATACATTTGAATTGAAGCGTGCAATCGTTGGCGGATAAATCAACGCCGCATTGTCCAAAGGGATAAACTCTTCAGGACCTTTTGAAATTCTCATGAAGGCTATCATACGATAAATCGTGCCGTAATACAATGTGATGACAATCAGAGCCTTTTATATATACATCTTGACTTGGCTCATACATAGTATACAATGAGTAGTACTCACTATGAGTAGTGCTAATTATTTATATGGAGTCCACCATGACCCAAGAACAGCTGGTCGGAAAGTTTCAACAGACGATGGAACGCTTGAACACGTCCCCGTTTGTCAATGATGTCGCAGAATATTATCAAGGCGAATCGGCCATGCTATCCTGCATCGATTCGTTTGAACAACGCGGTATCGTACCGAGCCCTTCGCTGATCAGCGAACGTTTGCACCTCGCCCGAGGCACGGTCACGGCCACATTACGATCCTTGGAACGTAAAAAACTGGCTCATACCCGAACCATGCGCGACGACAGACGAAGGGTCGAGGTCCATCTCACCGTGGATGGTCGTCAAAAAGCAAAAGAAAAACAAGATAGGGTCGATCAGTGGTGTTTTGTATTGATCCAGCATCTGGGACAGGACAAATTTGCTTCTTTGGTTGAAATGATTGATCAAGCAATTGCTCATACTGGCTATTCTAATGGGGGTACGCCATGAAATGTGTAGTGACCGGAGCGACAGGGCATATCGGTAACATATTGGTAAAAGCTCTTCATGCGCGAAATGACAAAGTGACCGCTTTCGTACTGCCGAGGGAGGATATCGGGAACATCAAGGATTATGTCGAAACCGTGGCATACGGAGATGTTCGTGACCAACAGAGCTTGGAATATGCTTTTGCCGGGCAGGATATCGTGTATCACCTTGCGGGAGTCATCGATATCGGTTCGGGGAAAAAGATGCGAAAGCTGATGTATGAAGTGAATGTGGAGGGGGTTAGGAATGTCGTGAACGCCTGTCGCAACGCGTCGATCAAACGTCTTGTGTATACTAGCAGTGTCCATGCGATCACCGAATTACCGCACGGACAGATGATCGGGGAATCGAAAGTGTTCAATCCGTCATCGGTAAAAGGTTCATATGCCAAAACCAAGGCGGCGGCGACCGCTATCGTTTTGGATGCGACCAAAGAAGGTCTTGATGCGGTAATCGTGCATCCTGCGGGAATTATCGGACCGGATGACCACCAGATGTCAAACCTGGGCCAGTTGGTGCTTGATTTCCTCAAAGGAAAATTGCTGGCATATGTATCCGGCGGATATAATTTCGTCGATGTGCGCGATGTGGTCAACGGAATCCTCAATGCAGCTGACAAGGGAATCTGTGGTGAATGCTATATCCTATCAGGAGAATATCATTCGGTTCGTGACATGCTTGCCACCATGGAAGATATCACTCGGATCAAAGCTCCAAAAACCAAATTACCACGTTGGTTCGCATACTTTACCAGCCCGTTCGCGGAATTACACTACCGCCTTCATAAACAGAAACCGCTGTTCACAGCCTATTCGATATTCACATTGGGAACCAACAGCAATTATAACAACGAAAAAGCAAAGATCACCCTGGGCTATACCACCACACCGTTTCGCAAGACCCTCGAAGATACGATCAGTTGGATAAAAACACATAAGCTGCTTCCCAATGCTAACAAGAGGCCGCGTACGAAACACAGAAACAAATCGGTGGCGAAGGTGGTAAACGGAACATACATGAACAAGTGAAGGTGCTTTTCTTAGGCTTTCTCGATTGGAAAGTAAACGTTTACTAACGATTATTCATGCGGACCATACCTGTGATCACGATGATTAAAGTTCAATTCACGTCTTATTTGTCAACCATTCGAATCAGGATTCATCCGAGATTGGCAATTGGTTTGATAAAAAGGTTATTGCCTTATTGTGCGGTCAATATTACAATGCCACCTAAGTCATTCGATACATCAGCGTATCTGCCAAAGGCACATCCTTTGGAGGGTATCCATGACTTGGACAATAGTGTGTCGGATGGCTGTTGCTTGATTTTCAAGGATTAACTGTTTCTCGTACGCAACAACGTTCTGCAATCACCGATCGTTTCATCAAGTAGGAAATCATGAGTATATTCGAAAGTATCATGCTGGCTTGTTTTGGTTTGGCCTGGCCGGTGAATATCCTGAAAACAGTCAGGACGAAAACTGCAAAAGGCCGGAGTCTGTTGTTTCAGATAGTCGTATTCACCGGATATGTATCGGGCATCATCCACAAACTGCTTTTCAGTCTGGACATCGTGCTCGTGCTGTATTGCCTGAATCTTCTCATGGTCGGCATCGATACCACGCTGCTACTCTACTACAAGAAACACAGGGATACCGATTCTTGAGAAATATTTGTTATTTTTTCGGAGTCTTCTTATAGAACGGAGTCTTGACCAATTTCGCCCGTTTCTTCTTGCCGTGGATCTCGATATCGATTTCATCACCGAATTTCAATCCGGTGTCCCGGTCAATCAACATATAACCGCAGAAAATACCCAAAGTAGGACTTTTGGTCCCGCTGGTGACGTATCCGATATCTTTTTCTTTCAAGAACACCCGATATCCGTTACGCGGGACTGCGGCATCAATCATCTCAAAACCGCGAAGCGATCTGGGAACACCACTCTGTTCCTGACGCTTCAATGCTTGTTTGCCACAGAAATCCGGTTTGTCAAATCTGACAAACACCCCGAGGTTTGCCTCCAACGGAGTGATCGTATCAGAAATTTCATGTCCATAGAGCGGCAGCTTCGCTTCGAGACGCAACGTGTCTCTGGCACCAAGGCCACAGGGGAGGATGTTAAAATCCTTTCCTGTGGTGAGAAGCGCGTTCCAAATAACAGGAGCATCGGCAGCTTTGCAATATATTTCAAACCCATCCTCGCCGGTATAACCATTTCTTGAAAGGATGCAAGTTTTTGAAGCTATCTTCGCTTCGGGTAAGAATCTGAAGAAACCCAAGGAAGCTCCTTCAGGGCAAAGCCTTCCAATGACAGAGATTGCCGAAGGACCTTGTAAAGCCATTTGCGCGGTCTGGTCACTGTAGTCGATCACTTCGGGCATCTCTTTATTGCTAGAAGACCAAGGATTTTCTTTGGTGATCCACCTGAGGTCCTTTTCAATGTTCGCCGCATTCATCACCACCCAGTATGTCTCGCTATCAATCCGATAGATGATCAGATCGTCTACCACCGTCCCATCGGGATAACACATCAACGCATATATTATTTGTCCGTCAGTCATGTCAACGACAGTGTTGGTCACCAAATAATCAAGAAAAGTCGCTGCCAAGTGTCCTCGGATGATGCACTCGCCCATGTGAGAGATATCGAATAGGCCGACGGCATTACGCACCGCATGATGCTCTGCAAGAATTCCGGCTTCAAAATTTACCGGAAGTTCCCATCCGCCGAAATCAATAAGTTTCACTTTCGGCATCGAACAATATTGATCATATAAAGGCGTACGTTTCACAGCAGACCTCCTGTCCACATAATCGCACAGGAAAGATTAGATGATAGCCACTACCTCAATTTCAACCAATGCGTCCTTTGGCAAACGAGCCACTTGGACCGCAGAGCGTGCTGGAAGGGTGTTTTTCGGATTGAAATACGTACTGTATACCGCATTCATCGCCTGGAAATCGTCCATGTTCTTCAAAAACACGGTGGCCTTCACCACCCTATCAAAATCAGTTCCGGCTTCCTTGAGTACCTCTGAAAGGTTTCGAAATACCTGATGGGTCTGCGCTTCGATTCCACCGGAAACAATAATTCCCGAATCGGGATGAATTGGCAACTGCCCTGATGTATAGAGAAAATCACCTACTTTAACCGCTTGTGAATACGGTCCGATAGCCTGAGGTGCGTTTGCTGATGAGATACGATCTTTAATCATAATGGTTCCTCGCTTCGACAATTCGTCACATTTGATTATACTCCACCTTGGCAGTGTTTGAAAACCCGATTACATGGTAGAATCATATACTGCGAGGCTCCGATATGGGGGTTTCGAAAGGATTGCAACATAATGGATCATCCATCTATCATATGTATCATCAGTACCGGCGGTACGTTTGACAAATATTACGATGAAATTAAAGGAGAACTCACTTTCAGGGAGTCGCACCTACCGAGAATCATCAAAGCATCACGCTGTACATTGCCAATTCAAATCATTCCCGTGATTGCCATAGACAGTCTCTATATGGATGACTCACACAGGGCTAAGGTAGCCGAGACCTGTTTGGCCAGAGATGAAAAACGTATCGTAATCACCCATGGAACTGACACGATGGTCGAAACCGCAACGGTGATTGCCCGAGCGAACCTGAACAAGACAGTGGTGTTGACTGGGGCGATGGTTCCGTACGCCCTTGAAAACAGTGACGCTGTATTCAACCTCGGATGTGCCATTACCGCCGTTCAACTTTTGCCGAAGGGCGTTTACATCTGCATGAGCGGAAAAGTGTTCGCTTATGACAAGGTAAAGAAAAACCGCCAATTGGGAATTTTTGACGGAGAAACCATCGGTTCCTCATGGGTATCGTAATCGCTGGTAGAATTTAGTAACTAAGCCAAGACTGTCTCAATCAGTTCGGGGGGGATCGGATACATCCGATTGATTCGGAACAGCAAAGAGCGCTCCGTCAATTTCGGGATGCAAACTTATTCGAATAACAATTTCAGTTCTGAATCACATGTTCTTTGATGAGGATTTCGTTCATCAGGGCAGCTTTGGTCATCTCGTTTTTCGAAGCTCGTTCCATAGATGCGTCGGTATGTCCCGTCGCGATCAATGCATCAAGAATCTTTGCCGTCGAGGGACGCTTGAGAACCGACAGCTCTTTTTGAACGATGAGATCATCGTCCACGTCATCTTCCACACATCCACAATGGCTACAAACCTTATCTTTTATCAAGACCGTACTGGTACCGCCATAGGGTTCGCTTAGTCTGATTTCAGATTCTTCGGCCGATACGGTTTCGTTTCCACCATATGAACATAGGATTGTTCCCATGAGTACTACTTGTGATGATTGACGGAGATTTACACTACATGCCTTCAGATAGTCTTTGATATCCTATTCTGGTTGTGGCTTCGACACTACAGCACTATCGATTATACAGTATGTATACGATAAGCCAATCATCTCATCCTACATGTATATGCTTCCCCTTGATCAGTAGTGATGAAAGCTTTGCGAATTACGAGGTGTACTGCTAATCAGACCACCACTGGTACCGCAATTGCATGTGTAAGACGCGATTTTTAGTAAAGAAAGAGCAGTATTCCCATATCAAGAAAAAAAATTGGAGGCCCGAGGCCTCCAGAATGGTATTCAACGTACCAGCATCGGCTGATTTTCAAATTCCTCCAACGGATAATTGTCCAATACGTAATCCATGTCCTTGTCACCTCTTCCTGAGAGGTTTACCAAAATGTTCGTATCTTTATCGAGTGTTCTTGCCAATCTTATCGCATAACCGACCGCATGCGATGATTCAAGGGCTGGAATGATCCCTTCTAGCCTTGAAAGGTTGTAAAAGGCAGTAAGGGCATCACGATCACTCGCGACTTTGTACTTTACACGTTCAATATCACGCAAATGACAGTGCTGAGGCCCGACTCCGGGATAATCAAGACCGCTGGCAATCGAATATACTGGTAATGGCTCACCTTTGTCATCTTGTAACAGATAACAGGCAAACCCATGGATCTTCCCCGGCTTGCCATACGCCATAGTCGCCGCATTCTCCCCTGGAAATGGCCCGCGACCGCCGGGTTCGACTCCGATAATGGTGACTTCGGTATCATCAAGGAAACCTGAAAAGATTCCCATGGCATTGGAACCGCCCCCGACACAGGCAACGACATAATTCGGTAACGCGCCTTTTATCTCTAAGAATTGCGAACGGGCTTCTCGTCCGACCACCGACTGGAAATCGCGTACCATCATCGGAAACGGATGCGGGCCGACCACCGAACCGATGGCGTACATAGTGGTTTCGGGATCTTCCAAATATGCTTCGAACGCCGCGTCGACCGCGTCCTTCAATGTTTTGGTCCCCCGATCCACCGGGACGACTTTCGCTCCCAACACCTGCATCCTCCGAACATTCGGGGCTTGTTTGGCGACATCCACCGTACCCATGTAGATATCACATTCCAATCCAAGCAGCGCGGCGGCAGTAGCCAAGGCTACTCCATGTTGCCCCGCTCCGGTTTCGGCTATGACTTTTTTCTTACCCATCCGCTTGGCAAGCAAAACTTCCCCGATGCAATGGTTGATTTTGTGTGAGCCGGTGTGATTGAGATCCTCACGTTTCAGATATATCTGAGCCCCTCCGAGTTCAGCGCTGAGACGTTTGCAATGATAGATCGGAGACGGACGGCCGGTATAGGTTTGCTGAAGGTGCTGTAATTCTTCAACAAAGGTCTCATCCTCTTTTATCTGCATGTACGCGTCGGTGATATCCTGCATCGCCTTTTCCAGTGACGGGGGAACAAATGCTCCGCCATAACTACCGAAGAAGCCTTTATTATCAGGCATCTGAGTATTGAGGGATCCGTTAGCTATCGTGTTTTTTTTCATGTTCGCGCTCCTTTAAAATTTTGGCTATCTGGGACTTGCTGTCCTTAAGGATTCGGGATCCTCTGGTGATTTTGCAGAGGCTGATCCCCAGTTTGCTGGCAATCTCCCTTTGGGTGGTGCCATCATGTAATTCCTTCAAAAGTCGCCACCGAAGCGCAAAGTCATATTTCTCCCTTTGGGTGAACAGTTCCTCAAAGAGCTTATTCATCTCTTTTTTATTATTCGTAGCGGCAAATACCGCAATCAACTCATCATAATCATCCATCACGAATCTCCAAGGTAAGAATTATGAAACATACGTTACTATATATAGAAACAATTATCAAGAGGAAAACACTGCCATATGTAAGAAAACCGTCCATTATTCGAAGTCAGGGTATCGTTAGGAAAGCGGTGGGACCGCTTGCATCGAAACTAGTAAAATCCAAATATCTGATGTGTTTGCCCGGGAGTGATGAAATCCTACGCCGGTCATACCCTGGTCCGGACGAAACACGACTAACTCTGTATTTTGGATGGATTATCGTAATGAAATATAGATTTAGGCTGTACAAGTTAGAGCAGGATGGCCATACTTATCGCATACGGGAGATACACCATGCAAACGAAAGCAGGAACCTTGAGTGAAAAAGCTCTTGCGGTGCTCAGCGCGATGCAAATCAATGAGTTGACCGAAAGCCATATCTATAACGGCATTGCCAAGCGTATGAAAGCGGGAGAGAATAGAGACATCCTACTAAGAATTTCTCAGGATGAACGTCGTCACGCTTCCATTTGGCAAGGGTATACGAACAAAGACGTACAACCAAAACGATTCAAGGTGTTTTGGTTCATATTCCTCGCCCGCGTCCTGGGTTTCACGTTTGCGATAAAACTCATGGAGCGTGGCGAAGGCAATGCCAGTGAAACATACGCGGCTATCGACAGTGAAGTACCGGAAGCTGCAACAGTAGCCCATGAAGAAGATGTCCATGAGCAAGCTCTCATCGATATGCTTGATGAGGAGCGTTTGCAATATGTCGGATCGATGGTTCTTGGACTGAGTGACGCTCTCGTTGAACTTTCGGGGACGTTAGCCGGTCTTACCCTCGCACTACAACATACAAGGATCATAGCGCTGTCTGGTTTGATCACCGGCATATCCGCGACATTGTCGATGGCTTCAAGTGAATATCTTTCATCGCGATCCGAAGGTAATCCGAATGCCGTGAAAAGTGGTTTATACACTGGAGCCGTGTATCTACTCACTGTCGCGCTATTAGTTCTTCCCTATCTGCTGCTTCCCGTAGAAGGGTATTTCATCGCCCTGGCAATAATGCTCGGTGCGGTAATCCTGATAATCCTTGGATTCACCTATTACATTTCGGTAGCCAAAGATGTCCCGTTTCTAAAACGCTTCGGGGAGATGGCCGGAATAAGTCTGGCGGTAGCAGGCCTTTCGTTCCTTATCGGAATCGCGGTTAAACATTTTCTAGGAATAGAAATCTAGATCGCAGGAGGATGGTGTGCGGTACATAACCATTGGAAAAGAAGAAATGCCGTATTCGCGATTGGCACTCGGATCAACCTATTTCGGTACGGAAATTGACGAAAGCACAGTCTATGCGATGATCGATCGCTTTATCGAGCTTGGAGGGACGACGATCGATACGGCACGAGTGTACGGACAGGACGGTCCCGGAAAAAGATCAGCGAGCGAAGAGGTAATAGGAGCATATCTAAGCTCTACGGGAGTACGTGAACACATGGCAATCGTTACCAAAGGAGCCCATCCGGATGGTAATTGGAAGTCTAGGATTACCCTGAAGGATGTGCAATCCGATGTACAACAGAGCCTCGAAGCGTTACGTTGCACGTATGTTGACCTCTATTTCCTTCACCGTGATGACCCGATGATGCCGGTAGATGAAATCGTTGACATCGTGAATGAATCATGTTCATCGGACATGGTGAAAAACATTGGTGTTTCAAACTGGGATGTAAAGCGAATCCAACAAGCCAATACATATGCTGAAAAACATAAGAGAAGGCCGTTTGTCGCCAGTGAAATCCAATGGAGTCTTGCGACTTGCACACCGAGAGCCTATGGCGACATTACGGTGGCTTGCATGGATGACATCTCTTTCGAGTGGTATGGACATCATGATTTCCCGGTGTTTGCATTCTCATCACAGGCAAAAGGATTGTTCTCCAAAGCCATCAATCAGGGATATGAAGCTCTTAATGAGAAAAGCAGAATACGGTTTTTAACGAATGAAAATCGTTTGAGGATCGAACGTGTTCGCCAGTTGTGTGACGCGCTTTCCCTGCCGGTTACCCCGACGATTCTTTCGTATATCACGAGCCAACGCTTTCCGACGGTTGCGATAGTCGGATGCACGCATCCGGGACAATTAGAAGATTCATTGGCAGACCCTGATCTGGTCCTCGATAACAATACGCTTACATATTTGTTTAATGGAGGTTCGCGACATGCAACATGAAGTGACCGCAGCACAACAACTTTTAAGCAAAAAAGGCACGATCGTTGAAGAAGGATGGGCGAGAAGACCACTTTGGAAGTATGATCGTAAAGAAATCAAGGCTTCGGCGTTGAAGATCAAAGAGTGGGATTATTATGCTGTGATGTCCCATGAACACAAATTTTGTCTCACCGCAACCATAGCGGATTTGGGGTACGCAGGACTTTTCAACCTGGCGTTCATTGACTTGGAAAGGGGAAAAGCAGTACAAATCGATGCTCTGAAAGCCCTTCCATTAGGCTCATTACGGTTAAAAAGTGATTCGGGAGACCACAGTATTGCTTGGAAGAATGAAAAACTCCGACTCGCTTTCAGTCGAAAGGGTGATACTCGAAGGTTACTCGTAGCCTCGCCTGATTTGGTATTGCCTGACAATCGTGTCGGTCTCGATGCCGATCTCACCTTATTCCAACCGCCAGAGATGCAGAGCATGAATATCGCCACGAGTTGGAAAGAAAACCGCAAAGCATTCTATCTCAATGAAAAAGTCAATTGCATGGCGACTGCCGGTATGGTCAGATTGGGAGATACCGATATCGAACTGCATAAAGAGGGTACCTTCGGAACCTTGGATTGGGGACGAGGCCATTGGACGTATACCAATCGTTGGTATTGGGCCTCCCTATCAGCTTATGTACACAACGTCCCGTTTGGATTCAACTTGGGATATGGATTCACTGACCGAAGTCCCGCAAGTGAACATGCCCTGTTTTATGACGGAAAGGTTCATAAACTCGAAGATGTAACCTTTCACATCCCCGAATCGGGTTATACTGATCCGTGGACATTCGATAGCAGTGACGGCAGGTTGACATTGGATTTCAAACCGATCGTGGACCGTTACTCGAGTATCAACATGTGGGTCATAAAAACAGTTCAGCATCAAGTGTTCGGACTGTTCAGTGGAAAAGCGATCCTTGACGATGGCAAAGAAATCATCTTGAAGGATGTGTACGGATTTGCCGAGGATGTGTTCAACAGGTACTGATCAACCGGTTTCACCCAAGTCGAACAATAGATCTTTCTCCTCTGCCAAGCGTTGGATCCGTCCGATTCTGTTCTCGATGGTCTTGAGCGAACAATTGAATTGCTTTGCCAGCACTTTCTTATCGGTACCCCTGCACCATTCGAAAAGTAATTCGATATCATCGATATCCTTGCGCTGTATATGCCATTTTCTTGTGAAGTATGTCTCGCTGAAGGTCTTTCCACACACATCACAACGATACCTTCTGATCTGTGTCTTGGGATTGCTCGGACACGTATACCATCCATGGGGATGATACCATTTTTTCAGACCTGCCACAGGTTTGTGATGATACGGACAATCTGGATTAGGACAATGACTGAACAATTGTTGATCCACGACGAATCCTCCTTCAGCGAAATATATGCCGGCAAGATAGCGATTGCTTGTAAATATGTGTGGGAAAGGTTCTCAGGTCTTGCAACATCTATCGGTATCGTATAGAGTACCGACGGTACCGGTACACATAGATATGTAAAGACACGGTTACATAATAGGAGACTCATGCAACAACTGGAAAAATTCGCGGCGCTTGGACTTACGGATCGTACACTCGCTGCCCTAAGTGAAAAAGGATTCGAAACACCTACCCGCATTCAAGAGGCCTGCATCCCGCTGTTACTCAAGGAAGAAGCCGATGTGGTTGGCCAAGCCCAGACCGGTACCGGAAAAACCGCCGCATTTGGCCTGCCGATACTTGAGATTGTCGAGCCAAAAGTAAGAAAAGTTCAGGCATTGATATTATCGCCGACCAGAGAGTTGGCCATGCAAGTAGCTGAAGAGATTGATTCTTTGCAAGGAGACCGGGGATTATCAATTCTCCCTGTGTACGGTGGTTCTTCAATGGAACTCCAACTGCGCCGTTTGAAAAGTGGCACACATGTGGTTGTCGGTACTCCTGGAAGAATTCTGGATCACCTTCACCGTAAGACATTGGATTTGTCTGCGATCAAATTTATCGTACTCGATGAAGCGGATGAAATGCTCAATATGGGGTTTATTGAGGATGTCGAGGAGATTCTTTCGAATGCACCCGCGGAACGCCGGATGCTCATGTTCTCGGCGACCATGCCCAAACCTATTCTTTCGCTTGCAGAACGATTCATGCGCGATTATACACTGGTAAAGACTGAGGAAGAGAACACGACTCCGGATCTCACCGACCAGATCTTTTATGAAATCCGCGAAGGTGATAAGACCGAGGCATTATGCCGTTTGATCGACATCGCTCCCGATTTTTACGGGTTGGTATTTTGCCGGACGAAGATGCAAAGCGATGATGTGGGACATCAATTGATCAACCGAGGCTATAATGCCGAGGTGATTCACGGAGACCTTGCCCAAAAGCAACGCGAACTGATTTTGCATAAACTTCGCGAACGACGAATTACCATCGTGGTGGCAACCGATGTGGCTGCCCGCGGTATCGACGTGCAAGATCTCACCCATGTGGTTAATTACAGCATTCCGCAAAATCCGGACACCTATATCCATCGGATAGGAAGGACAGGACGTGCCGGGAAGATGGGAATAGCCATAACATTCGTGACCCCGTCCGAGATGCGTCGTTTCACCTATATCAAACGGATGGTAAAAAGTGACATAAAGCAAGAAACCATTCCGGACGTGAGAGCAATCGTAGAAGCCAAGCGCAAGCGACTTGTACTCGAACTCGAGCACCTGCTTGAAAAAAAGCAATGGAGCGAGGATTTCGAGATGATAGCCAATTATCTGTTGCGATCCAATGAACCCGAAAATGTCGTGGCTGCCATGCTGCGCCACACCTACGGCAATATACTTGACGAGAGCATCTATCGACCGATCGAAGTCATCCAAAAGGAAAAACCGAGGTCAAAACGCGACCGTTATCGAAAAGAAGATAATTATAGCTTACAGGAACGGTTTGATTCGTATACTCATCCGCGCTATGAAGAAGATCGAAGTTATGATGGCGGACCCGTACGGTTATTCATCGCAAAAGGGCGGGCCACGGGGATGACCAAACGGTTGCTGGTCGATTTCATCATCGAACGGGCACATGTGACCGACAGAGAAGTGAATGATGTGGAAGTACTTGAAAACTTCTCGTTCGTGACTGCCCCTCCGGCTGCTGCAAAACGAATACTCAATGCATTTACCGAAGTATCATCCGAAGGCAAACCGTTGGTGACCAAAGCCAAACCTGACAACCCGAGTGGTAAATACCTGACAAGTTTCCGTTCAGGCAGACGCGAACGTTCATCTGGAAGAGATGACTCGCGCCCAAGAGAAAGGCAAAGCTCATACTGGCAAGAGCAACGCAACGGCTCGCGTGAGAAAGACGATCGACGGGACCGTTTCAGCTATCCGAAAGAACGTTCTGCTCCTTCGTATGCTAAGTCGTCAAAGATGAGCAAATCCAGAAAATCTTCCAAGAAAGGGCGTTGACGGGTTGTCAACGCTTTTCACGCTCCTGTAACATAGCTTGTCATTTCCCCGTTCTATGCCTATTATTGACATAGTTGGGAAAACAGTTCTTTAACATTTGGTCCCAGACAAATAAACGGGAGCATGTATTATGGACAAGATGGTTATCGGAGAGTTTTGCGAATCATTTCCTCCATTGATGGATGGCGTCGGTAATGTCATGAAGAATTATACCGAGGAGATGATAAAACGTGGTCATGAAGCCCGCACTATCACTACTGGAAACCGTGAAGCTGCCGAGTACGACCGGGCACATGCTATTTCCTACACGATACGCTGCCGGATGTTTCCCCTTCCGGGACTTAAACCCTATGGTCTGGTAATCGAAGACATCCCCTTCAAGAAAAAACTCAATGCGATTGATTTCGACCTCGTGCATGCCCACTCTCCTTTTGTGTTGGGCAATCTGGCCAAACAGATAGCTGAGAAAAAACATATACCGATGGTCGCAACGTTCCATACCCAGTTCAGGGAAGACATATTGGGTATTGTGAAATCTGAAAATATCGCCGATGGAATCACCAACCTTGTGCTGAAGCATTACCAAGCTGCCGACCAGGTATGGACACCGAGTGACTGGAGCCGGCAAAAGCTCTATGAATATGGCTTTAAGGGTAAAGTAACGGTCGTTGAGAACGCATGCGATATGGACACACCCACACCTACCGAGCATGAACGGTACAGAAATGAAGGTTTGGCCCTTGCAAACGTCTCATTCCCGATGCCGATGTTCCTCTATGTGGGACAACATAAAGATGAAAAGAATATCCGATTCACTTTAAACGCATTATTACTACTTAAGCAAAAAGGCATACCGTATCGTATGGTCTTCGTAGGTGAAGGCGCAAACAAGCAAAGCTATGAAGAGTTTGTGCAAGAACATGACCTTGCCCAACAGATACTGTTCTTGGGAAAGATTACCGATAGAGAAAAATTAAAAGCCCTCTATGCCGCGGCGACATTATTTTTATTCCCATCGAAATATGATATTTCAGCCGTGGTGATGCGCGAAGCCGCAGCATTCAACCTTCCGCTGATATTTCTTGCCGGTTCTTGTACGGCAGGACCTATCATCGATGGTAAGAATGGATTTTTGACCAACGACGATGAGCAAGAATACGCTCGTAAAATCGAATGGATCATTCGCCATCCACAAGCAATCGAAACGGCAGGTGCCGGAGCACACCACACATTGTACCGCCATTGGAGAGATGCCGCTGATGAGGTTGAACAACGGTATCGTGAATTGATTGATTCATTCAAAAAGAATTACCACGAATTCTAGAAAGAAAGCAAAGGGTCAATCCTATGGTGAACATATGATCGTAAGCTCTTCCATTTTCGTGTTAGCAAAACTCATATATTCACATCAAGCAATCTTGTGTCATATGAAAAAGAAAAATAGCATTTTCTCAGTGTCAGACATAATCCGACCTCAGAGTTATTTGAACCCAACATAGTAATTTTGAAGCCTTCGGGATCCTTATGGAGAATAATCCATCATAATTTTGAAAAAAGTAAAAGAAAAGCATACGTTTTTTATACAGGACATTTCCAATTGCCCTCCTATGCAGTTTCTTTTCCTTGAGAATTATGTGTGGCACATTCGGTCAATTACTTTAAAAATTGAATCTCCTGATATATTTCTAATTACAATTCGCAGTTGAAATAGTTAGAATAATTTTTAAAATGGGCTTCCCTTCTTATGTCACATGATATATATTAGTACTATGAAAATGAATGAGAAAAATTTCATAATCATACTGATCTTCTCAATAATTGTCACTTCAGTTGCTTTCGCAGGAACGTATGATGACCAATATAACATCACGTTTTACCCAAACAATGATTATATAGACAATGAATGGAATATCTGGTGGACTCAAACCGATTATCTGGTTGCCCAGGTCCATTTCCAATACATCGGACCGAACCCGACACCCAATAGAGATATCGAAGTCAAGGTCACTCAGTTGCAAGGTGGGAATCCTCTGGATCCTGATAATTATTATCTTCAGGAAATTCCATTTGGCAGCACCGATATCATGAATTTTTCTCAACCGATATTTTATACCCCGGTGACAAATAAGATTACATGGACATACGAACCCGGAGTGAGCTACGGCACCCTTAACTTGAAGTCATATCTTGTATTCAATTTGCGGTTTAGGATGGATAATCCTCCGGGTCCAGGTGATGATCCTGAGTATTACGGCTCATACTATGGCATATATCGCCTTGAATTCTTTGTGAGAGAATATACCACTGGTGGTAATTACACCCTCGTGCCGCTCGCTTCGCTGGACTTTACCTTCATCGCTTACTACATTGAAAGCGATTTGGGTGAGACTCCTCCAGGAGAACCGTTCCGCAACGTAGTCGTGACGAGAAAGCCCATTGCTGACAATATTCCGATTCCATATGGGACACAGATATCGACATATGCTGTGGGTGATGTTGCCTTTCTATCAAATGATGTGAATCAGAGCAGCTCCTATTATTTCAACATCAAACCGGCAAATGATGATCCGACATTCAGATTCACAAATGCGAACAACCCTTCATGGACGATCCCTTACCAAACCTATATCACGGGAAGGACCTCTCCTGAAAATGGCAGCGGACCATTTATATTGACAGTTCCCACACCGCCGTACGGCGGCAACTGGCAGGATAATTTTGAAGTGTCGATCAAGATAAGCAATACGCTCGGCACCGGGTTGCAATATGCGGCAGGCAACTATTCATCAACGATAGTCATCGAGTTGGTGTACAACTAGGCCAATCTAGGGCAAGCCAAACTTCCCGTATATGCTTGTGTGGCAATTACCGCAATGCCCGTCAGTTATCGATTCTGCGGTGAAATGCGAGGCTCCGGTACCATAACGCCTACCGGTTACCAATATCGTATCGCATCCGGGGCATTTCGTGGCTTGCCATGTATTCGACATGGTATTGCCGCCGTAAATGAATTCGATATCAGATCTGAAGGCACATTCGAGCGCTTTTTCTAAAAACCGCTCGCTGGTTTCATTGATGTCTCGCATCTTCCAATGGGGGAAAAATCGGCTCAAGTGCCACACCTTCACCCCGGCATCATGCAATTGCCTGCCAAGAGTTTCGATCATGTCCAAGGTATGGACACCTTCGATCACCATGGTGGTGACTTCCAGGACTTTATCATCGCGCGAAGCAATATTCGTTACGGCATCAAGCACAGGTTGCAAACGACCACCGCAGTAGGTGTGATAAAACTCTTCATCACCTTTCACATCGATATTGAACGCATCTATCAAGGGCAGTATCCGTTCGAGCGATGATTTTGAGAACGATCCGTTGGTAACCATGCAGTTCAGCAGTCCGTGTTCTTTCACCAAACGGGCAATATCCAACATATAATCTTGCCATACGATAGGTTCGCTATAGGTATAACTCATCACCGGAGCACCACTGGAGATGAGCATTTTAACCACCTCTTGGCAACGTACTTCTTCCAGCCTTCCGTTGATGATTGAATTGAAAAGAGCACTCTCCTTTTGGCTGATCGAATGGTTCTGGCAAAAAGTACAGGTGTAATTGCATCCGAATAGAGCGATTGAAAGCGTGTTATGCCCAGGTAGAAAATGATACATCGGCTTTTTTTCCATCGGATCGACCGCAATTGAAACCGGTCTTGCATAACCAATGGTACGTATCGAATCGCCTTGGTGTACACGCACACCACAACTACCTGCCTGACCTTGTGCGAGACTACATTCATGATAGCAAAAATCACATGTCAATCGAGGTGCCATAGGTCAATCCACTTCACTGAAGACCAGTGCTTCAAATACTTGGAAATTGCATGTTCCGCCGGTATAGGCATCCGGCGCAAGTCCTGCTTTCATGCATAGATGCGCAAGCATTCGGTCTCGGTCCCATCCCTGTTCGGTGGCTACCTGTGGTAAAAAGACCGCTCGATGATAACCGCTCGTAAGAATTACTCCATGCCGGCCAATTTCAATCTCCTCTGGTCCTTCCACTGGAATAGGAACAGTCAGAATCGATAGCTCGACATACAGATCTTCCAATTCATGTAATCGAACCGGTCGGAACCGCGGATCATGAAAAGCACTTTCACATGCCAGGCGCTGGACAAGCCTGTAAAGAGGACGTTTACCAATAATATTGCCGATACATCCGCGTAACGAACCGGGTTCGCTTGGAGCGAGATCGCTTCTGCGTAACGTGACAAAGGCTCCTTCATCGCCGATCATATCGTGGGGAGGATTTGCAGCTACCGAAGCAAGCGTAGGCGAAACTTTTCCGGTCAGATCTTCGATTATCGCTTCTCTGGCAATCGCCAATAGCAACTCTTTTGAACTTGATTCCATCGCTTACCTCCACAGTATCGTACAATAGGCCACAAAATCAGACGAATCGGTTCCAGTCACATCCAACGATGTATAGTAATCAGCCACAGTTCCTTTCAATCCCAACGAAAGGGCCAAGGCAGAAACGACTGACGCGGGTGCAAGACCGCAAATAGTATTTCGCCGTTGGACCGACGGTATCAACAGAGGTCCGAGTTCACTATTCGCGAGTTTTGATGCGATATCCAGATCATCACGCTTCACATGAGCGGCTGCTTCAGGACCTTCGCCATAGGGAGTATAGGCAAAACGCCTTCCATAATGGGTAAAGTCAGAACTGGCGATAACCATAGCCGATCCTGATTCTAGTTGGTCGGCACCCAAAGCAGTCTCGATGTCACTAGCAAGCAACCTTGCGCTTTCCACCGAAGTGACCTTGGATATCAAGGCAGTAGCAACCCGGATGGAATTCTTTCGTTTACGCTGGGCATAGGCGATGAACGGTAACACCATTTCCAGCGCATGTTCTCGCTTAATGGCTTCATTGTCGTCAAGGCGTCGCGGATGGTATTGTTCCAACAGTGAGAATCCTTCCAATTGCCCCAATGGAGTTTCATACGCATCAACTTCAGCCATGGTAAACATATCGCT
>JAAYIV010000072.1 GCA_012523305.1 Spirochaetales bacterium | reverse complement strand
TTAGCGTGACCGTTTTTGAGCAACTCCCTATAGAGCAACTATTTAGAAATTCTAACTACAAAGAATATGATGACTCTGAAATTAAACAGTTACTACTCATAGACTTATAACCGGACACTAGTGGCCGTGGGCAATGGCTTTTGCATCCCATGCTTTTCCGATCGCCCCATCCAATTTGGTATGAGCGTCATCAAAGCTCGACACCATGAACGGCAGAGTCATTGCATTGAATGCCGGGTCCATCGTCCCCAATAAGGTTGCCCCGGCAATTGTGAAATCCTGTGAACCAATCTTCACGCCTTCGACTTGTTCCGGCTCAGAGCCCAAGGATTCCCCAAAGAAAAAATCAATGACATATCGCCCTTGTGTGTTCTTTTCAACCTCTTCTTTGAAAACCTTGGCCATCGCGCCGCGCACAGAATCTTCTGGTGTGTTGATCCCGAGTTTCAATACTTTTGCTTTTCCACTGCCTTCATTCTGTCCGCCTGCCCAAAGCCCCATGCTGACAATAATCAACAAAACCAAGCCCCCAATAAAAAACCTGTTCTTCATATCCAATCTCCTTTTCTCAACCTAGTTTTCTAGGATGGATTGCCCATGAGTGCAGAAATAATCTGCACATAGTCGATCAATTGCGTGATGGAGACAAACTCATCGATCACATGAGCCTGTTTCAAGCTTCCAGGACCAAATACTATGCACTCAATTCCCTTCTGCTGGATGAATGACTGTTCGCAGCCAGCTTCAAACTCCTTGACGGCATGACGCTTCCCTTCAGTTGCAAGAATCGCGCCTTGGACATCATGAACTGCGCGACACGACTCTTTTTCCAAAGCAGGTGCAACATATGAGACAAGCCCATACTGGATGGTCATCTCAGGAAAGGTTCGCTTCAATAGCTCCAAATCATTGATCAAAGAGTCTTTCGTCTCACCAAAAATGAATCTACGATCAGCGGTAATCTTGCAATACTCGGGATTCACGTTGGATTTTATCCCACCTGCGACCTGTGTAACTTTCCATTGGGGGTACCCGATGAGAGAGTTTTCTCTCCTCAATTCGGTGTTCTTGCCTTCAATCCATTCAATCACCTTGGCAGCATCATGGATCGCATTTCGATGCCCATCACTGTTGGCGATATGGCAATTTTGTCCAAACAACTCAATATAATGAGTCGACACTCCGCGATGTCCTATCGCAATGTCCAGTTCCGTAGGTTCGCCAATAATGCAATAATCGACATTGATATCGCTCTGTATGAGCTGGATAATTCCTTTGTTCTCATTCTCTTCATCAACCGTGAAGGTCAGCAAAAGATCGGGTGCAAGATCGATCTCGCCATTGGCAATCCTTTCAGCTACATACAATATGCAACCGACACTGCCCTTCATGTCGCATGTGCCACGCCCGTATAATTTCCCGTCTCTTTCAACGCAATCATACGGGTCATGGCTCCACAACTCTCGGTTCCCTGCGGGAACCACATCGATGTGGCCATTATACATAATGGCCCTTCCCTCTGATGTTCCTTTGATCAAACAGAGAATATTGAAAGAATGCTCATCGACGATTTGTTTTATTGGAGCAAACCCTAGATTCTTCAAAAACGTGAAGATGTGATGTCCCACCTCCATCTCATTACCATCAGGTTTTTCACTGGGGATATTTACGATTTCTTTGATGATTTCGATCAATCTATTCCTATCAATATCAATCATTCTTCCCTCTTTTTGATACGGTATGATACCTCAAAAGACAATAAGAAAGCACAGTTATCACAACATAACTTATTGTTATACAATTATTTAAATAAGATTTGATTTCTTTTTGATTTCGTCAAGGTAATTATATAATGTGAATTTTGAAATCTCTAACACCTCACAGACTTTCGTCGTTGACTTTGTTATCAGGAACACACCCTTTTTATCTAAGTCATCCAATACAGCCATCTTGTCTCCTTTTACCATTTGACTGATGGCCTTCCCGGTTTTGGAGATACTGTCATCTATCATGATATTCAACAATTCTGTGATGTTATTGGTAAAGAACTCTTTGTTGCCGTTTTTGGTGTTGATATCTAACTCAGTCGGGACAAAGGAATCGCAATAGTTCTTCATCATCACGAAGTCCGTAATGTCATAATTGACACAGAGGGCGCCAATTGGAGCACCTTCATCATTCTTGATATACAATGTAGAAGATACCAGCGTTTTTCCATCTTTTGTTTTCGTGATGTAATTCGCCTTCGTTTCAGGATCTGATGTTCCTTTGAGAACCTCCAAGCCGAGATTGTTCCCACAATCTCCGACTTTCCGATTTGTAAGGTTCCCTTCAATCGCCACGATGCTGTGTTCATACCCCTTAGACCAATCATGGAGAACCAATTCTATTCTTTCCCCAAACTGATTGAAGAACATTTTCATGATTGATTTTAATAACGGTAATTCGCTGTCAATGTGTTTCATATTTTTTTTATACTATGAGTTTTCATATTTGTCAAACTATTTATTAGTATTTTCTAATTAATTTTTTTTTGATTTACCAGATTATTTGTATGATACACCACTACTGCTTGATCAGCATGTTCTGAACGTACCTCTCCAATACGTGGCGTTCTTATCGTGCTCTTCGCTCTGTACTGCGCATACCCTCTCCATGATGGCTGTCGTTGGCAGGCCGAATTCTTTGCATACAGGCAGATCATGGCCATGTAATGTTCATGTCCCTCAAGCCTCTTGTCCTTCTCTTTATGAGGCCTATGGGCATCGCATTGGTTCGTTTGACATGAAGTGATTGGCAACTGTGGTCAGTCTCTGCCTCTCCTTCACGCCACTGTTCGACATCTTTAGGCAGAGCGCTTTGAATGCCCCTATGACCTGATCACCACATCCTTAGGGAGCCCTTGAAGAGTAGGATCTGTTTTTGTGCCAAGCAACAGAGATTGGTGGTCAAGATCACTCAATGGTGGTAGAGTATCACCATAAGACACAGATGGAGTCGGTCCATGGAAGCTAAGGAACTGGATATCTTTATACGGTCATCCGCGCTGCTCGATTACGAGAGCGAGGCAATTGTCGCTCTCGTTGCACAGCGGGGGTGGGCGCACATCACTTCAATCACCGACCGTATTGAGGCCATCTACACGATGGTGCGTGATGAGATTCCCTACGGCTATACCGCACACTTCAAGATCCCGG
>JAAYIV010000071.1 GCA_012523305.1 Spirochaetales bacterium | reverse complement strand
GGAGCTGATTCACCAAATGTTTTCATTCCTACGATTTTCCCGTCAAGCCCGACATATTTATACCAATAGTCAGCGATTCCCGCTTCAACAACGACTCGTTTGGTCACCGCAGGAGGGAGTACCGATGAACGGTAGTTTGCCGATTGTGTTTCAAATACTTCAGGTGAAGGTAACGAGACTACTCGAACTGAGATACCTTCGGATGCTAATTTCACTCCGGCTTCTTTAGCCAAGGCCAGCTCGGAACCGGTCCCGATAAGAATCACTTCAGGATTGCTTGAATTCTCCCAAAGCACATAGCCGCCCTTTTCAATAGCTGCAACTTGTTCAGCACTCCTGTCTTGCGGCAAGAGATTCTGGCGGCTAAGGAACAAAGCGGTGGGTCCGCATGTATGTTTTACAGCTTCCTTCCACGCCACGGCAGTCTCTACAGCATCTGCCGGTCGCCATGTTCGCATCTTTGGAGTGATGCGCAAGAAGGCCATCTGCTCAACCGGCTGGTGGGTAGGTCCGTCTTCCCCCAATCCGATTGAATCATGGGTGTATACATATACTACGTGCAAACCCATCAGCGCTGACATTCTCACCGCGTTCCGGGCATACTCCATGAAAATCAGGAATGTTCCGCTATAGGGAAGCATGCCTCCGTGGAGAGCCATGCCGTTCATGATCGCTGTCATACCGAATTCTCGAACTCCGAAATGAGCATAATTTGCGTTGGCATCGTTGGCACTGATGGCCTTGGATCCTTTCCACTTAGTTAAGTTGGAAGGGGCAAGGTCCGCTGAGCCACCGAAGAGTTCCGGCATCACGGGGCCAAGTTGGTCCAACACCATTTGTGAAGCTTTGCGCGAGGCGACCTTCACTTTCTCAACTTGCCATTTTGCGATCACCGCATTGAATTGTTCCTCCCAGTTCTCAGGGAATGTTCCATTCAACCTTCGCAGTAGTTCCTTGGCTTCGACCGGATAGGCTTTTTCATAGGCAGCGAACAATCTATTCCACTCAGATTCATATCCACTTCCCTTTTCAGTACAGTCCCATGCATTATATATATCTTCTGGGACAAAGAACGGTTCATCATGTTGCCAGCCAAGGGCTTTCCTTGTCAATGCGACTTCTTCGACTCCAAGAGGAGCTCCATGGCATGATTCCTTACCCGATTTATTCGGAGATCCGAATCCTATCGTGGTATGACAACTGATCAGGGAAGGACGATCGTCAGCCTTTGCAGCGGCGATGGCTTTCTCGATTGAGGTGCTATCGTGGCCGTCAATATTGCGAATCACCTGCCACCCATAGGCCTCGAAGCGTTTTGCAGTATCGTCCGTAAACCAATTCTTCACTTCACCGTCGATTGATATTCCGTTGTTGTCATAGAACGCAATCAGCTTCCCTAGTTTCCAAGTTCCGGCAAGCGAGGCAACTTCATGGGAAAGACCTTCCATCAGACAACCGTCTCCCACGAATACATAGGTATGGTGATCGATGACAGGAAATCCTTCTTTGTTGAATTGCGATGCCAGAATCTTCTCAGCCGTTGCCATCCCGACTGCATTCGCCAGACCTTGCCCCAAAGGACCCGTGGTAGTCTCAACCCCAGGCGTCAATTTATATTCCGGATGTCCCGGGGTTTTCGAATGCAATTGCCTGAATTGTTTTAATTCCTCCAATGGCAAATCGTATCCGCAGAGATGTAACAATGAATAGATCAACATTGATCCGTGTCCGTTGGAAAGCACAAACCGATCTCGATTGGCCCACGTGGGATTCTTCGGATTGTGTTTCATCGTCCGACGCCATACGACCTCGGCGATATCGGCCATTCCCATCGGTGCCCCGGGATGCCCCGAATTGGCTTTTTGCACTCCATCGATGCTTAAAATTCGCAAGGCATTCGCCAATGTCCTGTTTTCCATACATTGTCCCCCATTGTTTTTAATTGTATGAGACATGACCTAAAGACACATCTCTCGTCAATGCTCTTTTGAGTCTATAATTAACAAGAAGGAACGTCAATGCGGACGTTCATCTTTACTGCTAAGAATGCACCTGTCACGTCCCATCACTGGTATCCAAACGCTCCCACATCCACAGCTAATCCTACTCTCTCGGGTTTCCCGAAGATCAACATTATCTTCGTAGATATGGATAAGATCTTCATATCCGTTATCGACTGCAGTGGAACTTCCATGCAATTTTAATCATCACGTTCATCCCTGTCATCTTTATTGGCTACTAAGAAATACGAAGCGTTTGTTTTACCATCGAGTAAAAATGGGCTGTCAGCTTCATCCAAGCTCCGGATGATATTGCGACTCACTTCAACCGTAGGCTCTCGTGGTCCTTGGAAACGATCGGCAAACCGTCCTACTCCCACTCATGCTATCGGATCTGAAGAGCCTGCGATAAGTCGGATTTTATTGCCTTATGTTAATTTGGTTTGATTTTTTGTTTCGGTGCTAGATGATGTTAAAAAAAAGCTACCGTCCTAGGATTTATCATCCTGTACGGTAGCCTTTCATCAAATCGTTACCATCTTAGTAACGATAACTATTGTAAGATGGACGGGGCTTGGAAATCGATTCGTTAACTCTTAGGCTACGACCATCCAATTCCTGGCCATTGAGTTGTGAGATTGCAGCGGTAGCAGCTTCATCGTCTTCCATCTCGACAAAAGCGAACCCTTTCGGCCTCTGTGTCTCACGATCGAAAATGATGTTGGTGCTCAACACCGTACCATACTGGGCAAACAGATTTCTCAGTTCGTCCTCAGTGGTAGTGTAGTTCATGTTTCCCACATAGATTTTTTTTGACATAAATTCTCCCTTCACAGGTCTCTGCCTGCATCATTGATTTTGCTTCAGGATGAGGAGTTTGGGAATAAAGCCTGTCTGGGGATGCGGTAAGCATAAGATAGGATCGTTAACCGGTAGCAACTCAAAACTATAAAGCAATTCGAAAAAAAACTTGACTAATCTTATCATGGAGACCGATGAATGTCCAGTAGCCTGGATTTCATTCAATAGCAAGTCCTCTTTATGATAATCATGAAAAAAATCAAACACATAGGTGAAATAGTATCCCACACTACCAATTTCAAGGAATTTCTATGGTATACTGGCTTTTTATTATTTTTTTCTAATAAAGGAGTACGAGGATGAGAACACGATAGATATCAATCTCAGTATTGATGGTAATTGCTTTACTGATTACAGGATGCTTGCCGCTGTATGTTGTCGGGACCACACCTGGTGAAGTTCTGGCTTCTAGGGAGACAGACAAAGCCACCGTCTCCGAGACACCACCTGTTGATGAAATTGAAGCCCCTGCTGAACCTACAGCTGAAATTCAGACGACTGTTGAAGAATCAACAACGTACCATCTTGGTGATACAGGCCCGGCCGGGGGATATGTATTTTATGATAAAGACTCTTACTCTGACGGATGGCGATACATGGAACTTGCTCCCGAGGATGCTGAAGGCGATTGGATGCCATGGGGAGGCGGTGGTGTGTCAATCACCGGCACCTCAACCGAAGTTGGAACCGGTTATGAAAACACCAAAATTATCATTTCGGAGTTCAAAAATCAGGATTCGAATACAGTAAATCCCAATCCGGCATCGTTTTGTGATCAGCTCGTTTATAACGGATATGATGATTGGTTCCTTCCTTCCCGTGATGAATTGTCACGTATCTATCAAAACCTGATTGCGGCAAAGTTAGGAGGTTTCCCGGAGGATACATACGCGATGAAGTCATATTGGTCCAGTTCTGCAGACACTTCCGACGGTAACACTACGGCATTCGCCTATTATCTAATCGGTAGTAACGGTAATATCAGCTCAGCAAACAGACAGTTCCCCGGTGCCTTACCCAGAGCAGTGAGAAGATTCTAGCAGATGGTAACCGAGCCGGTAACAGGCACTGCCTTGTCACCGGCTTTCCCGTCACAACGTTTCATCTTGCCAGATATCCTCCGTCTACCGGAATGATCGCACCCGTAATGTAACTGGCAGCATCGGAAGCAAGAAACACCACAAGTCCTTTCATATCATCGGGAGTGCCCCATCTATGCATCGGAATGCGTGAGGTGATTTCGGCGTTACGTACTTCATCAGCAAGCAAATTCACATTCATTTCAGTATTCATGTATCCGGGAGCGATCGCGTTTACCGTTATGCCTTTTGAAGCCCATTCATTGGAAAGTGCTTTGGTCAATTGGGCTACCGCTCCTTTTGATGCTGCATATGCCGGAACCGTGATGCCTCCGAAAAAGCTCAACATCGAAGCAATGTTAATTATTCGTCCGAAGTGTTGTTCAAGCATTTCCCTTCCGGCCAACTGTGAGAGGATAAACACCGCATTAAGATTTATGTCGATGACTGTTTGCCAATCTTTAAACGGAAATTCTTCACAAGGATGTCGTTTCTGCACCCCGGCATTATTAACTAGTATATCGATTCCACCAAGAAGGGATACGGCTGAACGAAATGACTGTTCAATGCTATCGCCGTCACCGAGATCACAACGCACACCATACGCTCTAAAGCCAGCAGCAGTGAACGAATCAGCTACTTCAAGAGTACTTTCAGACGATGCCAATATCGCAACCGCAGCTCCTTGTTCGAGCAACGCTTCTGTGATCTTCAACCCTAACCCTTTGTTTCCACCGGTAACAATTGCTTTCTTTCCTTGTAGATTAAACATTTCCATACGAGACCGCTCCTACACAATGATTCAATGGTACTAGAATGTTATCAGATATTACCATCGTGTTTCGTCACATCATACCATTATGCGCGATGATGTTTGATTTCTCTTATTTCTTATAGTATCGTGCCGTCGAATACAAGTTAATCCGCACCTAACATATCAATCATGTACTAATAATATATAACTAAATTATTATATATATAAGAATTATATCCAATTATTTCACTTGACAATCATTACAAAAAACGGTTGGCTATAGATGAACGGATACATCGTTCATGAAATCTATTAAGGAAGGTAGTGCCTCATGAGAAAAATAGCGGTAGCCTGTGAAGAAAACCAAGTGAGTGAACATTTCGGCTTGTGTAAGCATTTTAAAGTATACAATATTGAAGGAAAATCAGTAAGATTAATCGAACAACTTGCAAATCCTGGACACAAACCCTGTGAGTTACCCGAATATATCTGCAATTTCGGAGCAACTACAATCATTTCCGGATCGATGGGAAAGGCAGCGGCTCACATCGCAAAAGAGCATGGGATAGAAATAATTGTCGGTGCTACCGGTGACACCGATGAAGTCATCGCATCATACATCGATGGTTCGCTTATATCAACAGGCCAATTGTGTGATTCGTGGATTTGTGAGTTTCTTCATTGAGTGATACGACAATCATCTTTTTCTTCAGAGATCATACCAATGGTGGACTTTTGGCAATTCTGCTTCGATACAGTGCCGTTGCGCATCTTCAAGGATCAATTGGTGACTGGTCTCGTCCGAAGGCAAATGGCAGACTATCAGCTTGCCAGCGTTCAGCTTTTTAGCCAATATCCCGGCCTGAGTTCCCGTGCTGTGGCCATTTTGATTGACATGCAAGCGATCAGCATCCACGCCTCCTGCTTCATGTATCACCACATCGGAACCGCTGGCAGCTTGAGGATAGGGTTCGGTAGCCACCGAGTCGGGGAAAAAAGACAGTTTGCTAGTACTGGTCGCGAAGATGAATCCTTGGACGGGCATGAGTGGTCTATGAAACAAAGCGAACGAAGTTACTTTCATATCGGGCGATAGCGTGACCGTATTGTCTTCGGTTATCTCCCACGAGATCGGCATGAGTGTCGTTTTCTTATCGAAATTGTAGATACCGATAAGCTTTTTACAGACATCGAGTGCTTTTTGATTTCCCAGAACGCGCAACGCTTTTGTTCTTCCGCCGATAAGCATGTCTTGGATGATTGAGGGAAAAGCATAAGTATGGTCACAGTGGGCATGGGTAATCATGATCGCATCCAGCTGTAATGGATCGAGACCCGCGATTCGTAAGGCCTGTGCTGGAGAACCGGATGTATCCACCAGTATCGTATATCCGTTATGTTCGACTAACAGTGATAAGTTTCCAGTTGCAGCGCTTTGCCTGCTGTTACTGAACCCGTTGAATAAAAATTTCATGGCCTACCACTCAAATGGCACCCGGAATCCGGGTGCCAATTCATAATTCACAATACCATCAGTCTCCGGCTATTTCAGCAACTTTTGCACTACCGGCACTGATTTTGCGAAGCACTTCGTAAGCTTTGACATAGTCGACAGGAATAAACCGGTTGTCGTCCGGCCATTGTTCCGCAAACTTTGTTCCTGTCCAGTCATAGGTCAAGAAAGCCTGGCGAATCTTCTCAACCAATTCTGGAGCCAATCTGTGGGTAACGCCATATGCTGTTGGCGGGAACACCGGAGATTCATAGATGACTTTCATCCATGTTGACGGTTCTGGAACACGTCCGCCCATTATCATTCTCAACAAGACAGAGTCGGCAATCGCCGCCGCATCATAGTCTTTGTTATATACTCCGAGGATTGAGTTGTCGTGAGAGCCTGAGAACCGGGTGAAATAGTCTTTATTCGGAAGCATGCCGAATTCTTCATACAGGATAGCCCGTGGCGCGAAGTAGCCGGAGTTAGAAGTTTCCGATACGAAAGCCACATTCTTTCCTTTCAGATCTTCCGCTGCGTTGATCGGACTATCTTTCCCCGTGATGATCTGCATCTTGTATCCGGTCATTCCGTTCTCATTACCCATCGTGACCAATGGATTGAAACCAGCGGTATTCACAGCACCTTGTACCGATCCTGCTGCAAATCCAGAGATGTGGAGCCGCCCCGCGCGCATCGCTTCGACCTGGGTTGCATAGCTTCTTACTCCGAACCATACGATTTTCTTACCGGTCATCTGCTCCAGATATGCCAAGAAGTCAGCAAATACATCTTCATACACCGCAGGATCTTCAACCGGTGCATATGCAAAAATCAATGTATCTGGGTTCAAAATATCTTTTGGATCATCCGGAGTATCAGCGAGCCAGTCGCCATTACGATCCTTGAACATGGGATCCAGTTCTTTGTTCGGACTCTCGACTTCCTGGACAGCCGGGGCCGAAGTTTCTTGAACACCCGCTCCAAATAGCGTCGCAGCGCACACCGTAAGTACGAGCAACAATACCAAACCTTTTTTCATGCGTTCCTCCTCCTCGTGGGCACATACCCACATCATCTCACTATAGTTAGACCAACTTTTTCCTGATGGTCGCACTCACCCATTCAGAACCTACCACAGTAATTAAAATTACAATCAAGACTGAAACGACTTGATCCCATGCCAACCGGTTGATCGCTGAATTCAATAACAGTCCTATTCCACCACCACCGACGATGCCGATGATCGTTGATTCGCGGATATTGTTTTCCCAACGATAGACGGAAGTTCCTATGAATGTCGGAAGCAACTGCGGAACATATCCATAGAAGAACACCTGAACCCTTGAAGCACCGGTCGCGGTAATCGCTTCTATAGGTTCTTGGTTAATCTCTTCAATCGCCTCGTACATGAGTTTGCTCAACATACCGAGAGATCTGATCGCGATGGCCATGATACTGGCAAACATTCCCGGGCCGACAATCTGGACGATAATCAACGCCCAGATCATGCTGTTTACCGATCTTGACGCAACGATGATTGCCAGAACGACGCCTCTGACGATAGGATGAACCGTCGTATTCTTTGCTGCCAGGATTGCCAGTGGAATAGAAATTACCACAGCGATTCCTGTTCCGAAGATTGAGATATTGATCGTATCCCACAATGCGGGCCAAATTCTCGAAAAGTATTTCACATCCGGGGGAAACATTCGCGATAAGAAGTCGCGTATTTGGCGTGGCGCGTCGCTCACGAATTCCCACATGGTCTGGCGCGAGATATAGGCGAAGCCAACTCCGATGATTATAAGTGCGATTAACCAGCTGAGATACCGTTTCCGCTGGACTTTTCTGTCTCTTCTCATCCAAAGGTTAAGGTCGTCTTGACTAATGATAGGCATTATACAATCCTCCTTCGGATGTGGCTTGAGATATACTCTGCCACAAGGACCATCGCAATTATCACTAACAGGATTGCTCCGGCAGTCCGATAATCATACCGCCCCATCGCAGTATCCAGCACCCCTCCGATTCCACCTGCTCCTACGATTCCGAGAATCGTCGATTGCCGGAAATTGATATCGGCACGATAAATCGCCAATCCGATGAACCGTGTTGAAATTTGAGGCCATACCCCGTACACCACGACCTGCAACCAGGAAGCTCCCGTTGCACGGATAGCTTCTAATGGTTCCTTGTCAATGTTTTCAATATCCTCGGCAAGTAATTTCCCGATAAAACCCACACTGTTGAGCATGAGCGTCAGCACGCCGGCCAACGGACCGAATCCCAGCATGATGACAAAAATGATACCGATAACTACCACGTGCAAGCTGCGCACTATCATCAGAATCACCCTGCATACCAAATAGATTGGCAAGGGAACGATATTCCTCGATGCTCCAAGACTCAATGGAACTGCCAGAAAAAGACAGATGGAGGATGCGACTATGGTCATCGCGACGCTCTCGAGAACTCCATCCGCAATATATTTTCCCCTTGATAAAAAGTCGGGTCGCAAGAATCCGTTGAACATCGTCCCGATCCTACTCAACCCGAGCCGGATACGTTCAAAATTTATTTCGACGCTTTGAGACGCGAGAATGAAATACGCAATTATTACCAATAAAATCAGCACTCGAATCCATGGACTTTTTATTGCACGATTTTTTTTCCATGCTCTCAACCCATCCACACTAGTTTGTACAATCATGGTACAACAACTCCTTATTCAACCTGATCGATGTCGTCGTCTTCGTCGTCATCTTCTTCTTGTGCGTGGCGTTTCTTACCCTGATCCCAATCTTCTTCACCATAGATTTCCGTGAGGACCGAATTATCCACCTGATCGGGGGTGCCATCGTACACGACAATACCGTCACGCAAACCAACGATACGTTGGGCGAACATCTGTGCTAATTGAACATCGTGGATATTAATAATGACTGCCAGTTTGTATTCTATGACCAGCTCAACGATGAGACGCATGATCTGTCTCGCAGTTTTCGGATCCAAGCTTGCTGTCGGCTCGTCAACGAGCAGCAAATCGGGACGCTGGATCAGAGCTCTGGCGATTCCGACACGCTGGCGTTGTCCCCCTGAGAGCTGGTCGGCCCGGGAATCGACATAGTCAAGCAATCCTACCCGTTCCAGCAACTTGATGGCACTATCAACCACATCAGGCGGGAATTTTCTAAAAATGCTCTTGAAAGTCCCGGTATACCCCAACTGTCCCGAAAGTACGTTTTCCATTACGGTAAGCCGATCGACCAGCGCATACTCTTGGAAGATCATACCGATCTTACGCCGCTGCATCCTCAATGCTTTGTACCCCAAGGTGCAGACATCAATGCCGTTGATTATGATTTTGCCAGACGTTGGTTCGACAAGTCTGTTCACACATCGGATCAACGTGCTCTTGCCAGCTCCGGAAGGTCCGATAAGGGCTAAAATCTCATTCGCATTCACCTCAAGGTTCACACCTTTGAGAGCTTCCTGCCCTGACGGGTACTTTTTTACCAAATTACTGATGCTAACCATGTGCTTTTCAACCATCCCTTTATTCATTCCCCCTTCACGGGGAATTAGATATCAACCTATCCGCTCAGCCTTCTCGGCAAGCGAATGAACTACCTCTTCAATGCTGTCAACTGCTTGAAAACAACTGTCTCGATCAGAAGCAATCACTTCCCATCGGGCAATTCGTTCTTCACTTTCGGAACTCCTTTGCGCTATCTGAACCCAATGTTGTGGCAACTCTGCCGTATCATTATAATCAAGCGGAAGATTCCATCTGAACAATGTGCCTCCCAGCGATTCTCCTGAATCCATGCTCGTAATCACATGAGCATCACTGAAAGCAAATCTTTTCTCGATTTCCGCCAGGACACTTTTCCTCTGTTCATCGGTTTCAAACCTATAGGCCCACTCCCTTTTGCGGTACATGGATTTTTGCACACTCATCATTCTCGCATACTGTAGCGAATCTATTGCCCAGCTCTTCATGGTCAACAACACAACCAACAACGTGCTTTCCAAAGCAATCGGAATCTTCGGATCAGAAGGATGTTTGATCCTGAAATAGTAATGCGCGGATTCTTCCACCGCTCCGATATAAGAATCCGAGCCGGGTTTCACGAGCATCGCCTTGATGAACGAATGACCATTTTTAACAAGATGAGGCGTAAGATTCTTTTTGGCCAACTCCACATACGAATAAAACGAGGCTTTTGGATCCAGATACACATCTCCGGAAGATTGTAACTGAGGAGCGATCAAGGAATAATTCAATGACGGACTTAATTGGTTTCCCTTTCCGGTGAACACATCGATCCGATCACCGTCACCGTCAAAACAAAACCCAAAATCAAATGACTGCTCTCGCATCATTTCAATCATGGGTTCGATTGCAGTGATAATACCCGGATTGGGATCGCCCGAAGGAAAGTTTCCGTCAGGAATACTATTTCTATGAATTACATTCACATTGGTTCTTGCAAGGGCTAACGCGATTTCCCTCGATGCAGAACCATGAAGATAATCGCATACGATATGCATGTTGGAAAAATCAAGGGATGTAAGATCAGCCATATCCATTACGAAATCGATGTAATCCTGTACGTAATCAACATATCTCACTGTTGATTGAAGCAGTGCTTCACACTCGGTTCCTCTGAGGAACGCCCGCTTGATAGCATCCAAGCCGCCATCCGGGCCGTACCCGGAGGCAATGGGCAACACATTCGGACCGACTATCTTCTGCCCCGTATAACGACCCGGGTTATGAGAAGCGCTGAACATGATGCCGGCCGCTTCAGGATGACGCATGCACATGTAGTAGAACTGACAACTTGAGACCGGTACCGGATTGATGATTATCCGGAAGCCGAGGCGTGCGTATTCAGTCACAGCTTGTTGGAGGAATCTTGGTCCTGAAAGCCTTGCGTCCCGGCATAATACGAGCTGGTTGGTGTGAAGACAATTGCGGAAATACCAGGCATTGGCATGGATCAGCCTATGGGCCAAAGGTTCGGATAATGCCAAGGCATCGATGCGAAGATCGAATGCGCGAAAGAGAGCATCTGCTATATGCGTAACCGTTGTACCCATACTCTTCTTCCCAATATTATCCAAAATTATCGTACTACCTGAAGATCACATCACTCTCCAACGGATATGTCTCAAACTATCGCTCTCGTTCAGCGAACAAGCACTCAGCCGAAATGATTGGCAAAGCCGATATAAAAGTAAGATACCAATAATTTATATTAACCCATAATCTCCGTATCCGCCATTTGTAATTATTAAGAAACGCCCGTCGCGATGAAAAGTTGGCCTCTGATCGAAATATCCCATAGTAATAGTACACGAATAACGAATCGCAATTATTATTATCCGTAACTGAACAATAAGATATCAAAATTACTACAATGAATAATTTCGATAGGCAACGAGGGCTTCATATGCCATCGAAGACCGTGTATCCCCGGTTCGGGCTGCCTTCTCGTACAATCGCATCGCCTCATCGACGTCTCCCTCAAGCAAGGCGACGTCTCCTTCGGGCATCAATCGATAATCTGAAGGCTTGATGATATGCCACAACGGATAGTTTGCTCCCCGATCGAAGATCAAACCTTCGCTATCGGTAAGTATGGTACCGTTATCATCATAGGCTGTCACCTTGAACGTGAACCTTGCTTCAGGATGATACGGACCGATTACCGAAGCGATGATCAAAGTGCTCGGATCGTATATATGCAACGGGCCTCTAGCTTCGATAGAATCGGTTGAGACGGCAAAGGATTCGCCGGTCGTCCGTGCGACATCCGTTCCAATTGAGTTTTGATACTGCGACGCTTCCGGTCCGTGAAAGTAGACAAGCCCGATCGAATACCATGCTGCGTGTTCTACTTTTTCCCATCGCAATGTAATTGTTTCTCCATATGGAATTTCAATAAATCCCTCAGGATGAGTGATCTTCATCCGTTCGCTAAGATTGAATTCATGACTGACTGTGGAACCTTGACTCACGCTGAATGATTCGGGTATCGCAAAGCGTCCGAGATTCAACAATGTGTCGGGTTTGAATGAAAAAAGATACGTGTAATCACCCGGTACCACGCGGCTGAAACTGAAATTACCGTATGCATCGGTAATTGTCTGCAGGTTGTAGCGCCTTGATTCGACGGGAGAGAACACCAACCGGGTTTCATCCGCCGGTATCAGGGTAACGATAACGCCAGACAGGGGTTGATTCATAGCGGTCAACCGACCGGAAACAATCGTGTTCGGATCAGAATTGCGTAGCATATCCAATTCAAGCAATCCCCGCCGGGCGATTTGAAACCCCACTTGGGATTCTTCATCGACGACCATCGATCGATCATCAGAAATGCTTTGTGCTTCCTGAATCCCCAGATTCACCAGACGCATCGCCTCAATGAAATGCTGTTCCGCCTGATCAAGATCTCCCAAAGCGATGGCGAGCATCCCTTTACGCGCGTACAGTTCTGACGATGCAATCGAGCCCGGGGAATCGAGGGTTCCTGCTTTCGCAAGATAGTGTCCAGCGTCGATCATCGCATCCTGTTCCTTCGCGACATCGGAGAGCTTCATGTAAATCGCGAATGCCCTCGCATCCATATTGAGCCCAATAAATTGCTCGGCTGCATAGGTGTAATGATCGATTGCCTCGGGATAGTTTTCAATGGATGAGAACACATCCCCTAACCGTTCATGCAGATTATAATCCCAGAGCCTGTTGCGTTGCCACTTGGCCACCTTCAGCACCAAGGCGAACAAGCTGTCGTGATACGCTTGGGGCAATACGTCCTTAACCGTACCGCTACGCATGATTATCCCGTGGCCGACAGTTACATACAGTTCTCCTTCTTCTTTCATCGAGAGCAACTTGTACGCAGCTTCCCTGGCCTGGTCACTGTATGGGAACCAATTCATCAGTCGCAGTGATCGAGACACGGCAGAATCAATCTGTTCTTGTTCAAAAGATGTTTCGATACTCCGATGGAAAATAGGCGGAGCCGCAATGAGCACGATGACACCTGCTAATACGATTCCGATCAGTATTAATGCAATTGAAATTACGATTTTTTGGTTTTTATCTCTGACTCTCATAAGGGAATAATCCTTCATTCATCCATCATGTGTTTGACTACGGCAAACGGCATGTCCCCGGCAAGGATGACTTGATGGGGTTCGACAACAGTATGTGTCGTCGGCACATGCACAAGACTTGTCAAAGTAATCGATGTTATGAGAACACAAGCGGCAATCCCAGCGAAGATGGGTTTATAGATAAAAGGTATGCGTTGTCCGGATCGTTTTACCTGTTGCCGCACGGCTGATCTGACCTCTTGTCCACGTGAAAACATTATATGTGCGACGGAAGTCGCCAATGCATCCTTTACCTGCTTATCAAATCGATCCATATCCCGCCTCCTTGGAGAGATAGCGTTTCAATTTCTCTCGTGCTCTGAATAACCTGCTTTTTACCGTACCGATGCTTACATCCAACACGTCACTGATTTCTTGGATTGAAATCCCCGTTACATAAAAAAGCGAAACGACTTCACGAAGCTTATGGGGAAGTATCCCGACTGCCTTAACGACAGCACTGACCTGTTCTTGCGATACCGCAGCATCCTCAGGATTGAGATATGGCCCCGGGACAACCATATCGTCGTACTCGATCAGATCTTTACTCCGTTTCAATTTCCTCTTATGGGAACGGACCAGATTCAGTGCTATCGCATACAGATAGGTGAACGGCGAAGCTTCATTGCGAAAGTTATCCAATGAATTATAGGCTTTGACAAACACTTCCTGAACAATATCTTGAGCATCTTCTTCATCGCACACCATCACCGCAACTGTCCTCACCAGGCGGTCGGCATACTCTTTCATCCATGTGGCTATCGTGACCCAGTTGCGGTCCATCTCACAATTCCTTTGGCAATTAGTGAAGCATCGGTACCTACTATGACGCAT
>JAAYIV010000070.1 GCA_012523305.1 Spirochaetales bacterium | reverse complement strand
TTGTAAGTAAATAAAGAGAGTATGTTCAGATTGGTACTTATTGTAAGAATATCATTTATAACCCCTTTCAATCACTTGCCATACATGGTATAACTTATTTAGTAATACCGAAGGAGGAATTGCGTAATGAGAAAAGTGAAGATTCTGTTAGTTGCTTTGATTCTCAGCGTATTCGCAGGATCAATGGTGTTTGCAGCTGGAGCTGCAGAAGCCGCCGGCGCTTATTCGTGGAAGCCAAATAAACCGATTAACCTGATTGTACCCTGGGGAGCTGGCGGGTCAACCGACCGTTCTGCCAGAGTAACAGCAGAAATTGTTGGAGAGGCTTTGGGTGTAAGCGTAGTAGTCGTAAACCAACCCGGTGCTTCTGGTTCATTGGGAACACAGGCTGCTTTGGATGCGCCTCGTGATGGGTATACTTGGACCGCCGGTGCCGTAAAGGACCTCGGAGTGTACAAGATCCAGGGATTGCTCGACACAACGTTACAAGATTGGCATATTTATACAAACGTGGCGATGCCCAACGTAATCAGCGTAAATGCAAACTCACCGTATAAGACTTTTGATGATCTGATGGCTGCTTTTAAAGCAAATCCCGGTCAGGTCAAAGTTGCTACTGCTGGTGTGAACTCCGCTGGCCACACAGCGATGGAAATGCTTTCAAAGCTTACTGGCATTACCTATCGTCACGTCACCTACGATGGCGGAGCGCCTGCCGTGACCGCGACTGTCGGTGGTGAAGCTGATGTCGTTCCTCAGCTTTCTGTTGAGCAGGTCGACATGATTCGTGCTGGAAAACTCAGACCGTTGGTTGTTATGACCACCGCACCGCTTGAGATCGAAGGCTATGATGGTGTTGTTCCGCCGATTACCGACTGGCTCCCCGACTTTAAGGTCGCAGCTCAGTATTTTGCCATTTTCGTACCGAAGGGGGTTCCCGCAGAGGTTACCGAGACTCTCGATAAGGTATGGCAAGACAATGTGATGGTAAGCGAATCGTTGAAGAAGTGGGCAAAAGAAAATGCCGTAGTCTTCAATCCTAATTATGGCCAAGAGGCTTTCGACAGCTCATTTGGCATGGTACAGATCGATGCATGGCTCAAGTATGATGCCGGCGATGCTGTAATGTCTCCGGAAGCTGTAGGAATTCCACGTCCGTAATCACTTTTGAATGATGTGTAATCATTGAGATACCGGGCATGCAAACACGTAATTGTGCTAAGCATGCCCGTGTATCTGTATTTGGATCATCAAGGAGTCGTCCATGGCACAAGTTCAACCATCATTGAAGAAGAAAACGCCTGCAGGCAAGAAGATGCCCAAGGCAGATTTCATCACTTCGATCTTGCTTATGGTAGTGTCGGTATACATAATAATCGAATCACTGAATATGCCGCGTCTTGAACATAGGAATATCAATCCATACACGATACCCGGTCTTGTCCCTGCTGTTTTGGGAGTAATAATCGCAGTATTGAGTGTCGCATTGTTCATCAGATCGATTATGTACCGAGGGTATATCCTATCAAGTAAGACCACGGCCGATGCAGCGGAAACAGGCAGTAAAAAGAAATGGGCTTTTTTTAGAAAACCCGAAACTATCCGAGTGTTGCTTACTGTGGGTTTTTGTCTTCTGTATGCCATAATCCTCGTAGGATGGGTATGGTATCCCATAGCTACATTTGTCTATACCTTTGGATTCATTGCTTTTTTTGAATATGAAAGGGGAAAACCCGTCTCTAAACAAATCAAAATGTTTGTCATTGCAGCTATTGAGGCTTTGTTGACCGCCGCACTGGTATCGGTAGTCTTCAGATACCTCTTCTTAATACGTTTACCATAGGAGTCGCCATTATGTTGGAAGGATTAAAAATGTTAGGGATCGGAATTCTAGAATTCCTTACCCCGATGACGTTGTTCAACGTGTTGTGGGCGACACAGTTAGGTATCATTGTTGGAATGTTGCCTGGTCTTACCGCAACAATGGGAATCGCATTGCTTACTACATTAACATTCCGTATGCCAGCGGATAATGCGGTGTTGATTCTCATATGCATGTACATCGGATCAATCTATGGTGGCTCTAGAAGTGCCATATTACTCAATATTCCCGGGACACCGGCCAATGCAGCCACGGCTGTTGACGGGCACCCGCTATCACGTCAGGGCAAAGCAGGTGAGGCTATCGGGATTGCCACGACTGGATCGTTCTTAGGTTCAGTAATCGGTATGATCATGTTAGCGTTGTTCACCCCGATTATTGGAAATTTTGCATTGAATTTCCAATCTATCGAGTTTTTTTGGCTTGCTATCTTCGGAGTAATTATCAGTGGAACGCTCACCGCACCGAAAGATCCGTTGAAGGGATGGATTTCAGGATTCTTCGGCTTGGCGATCGCGATGATCGGTATGGAAGGTATTCATGCCCATGTCCGTTTCAATTTCGGAATATTCGAACTCTCTGGCGGTATCAGATTGATTCCTGCAATGGTAGGGGCTTTCGGATTTGCTGAAGTGATCATGATGATGAAACATCAGGCGGTTGAGATCATCAAATCGGATATCAAACGGGTAGTGCCCAGACCGAAAGAAGTATTTAAATACTGGAAGACAATAATTCGTTCCGGATTGATCGGTACATTTATCGGTGCGATTCCGGGGGTGGGGGAAGATATCGGAGCTTGGGTGAGTTATGATTTCGCTAGACGCGCAAGCAAAGAATCGGAGAAATTCGGCCATGGTAGCATCGAAGGGTTGATTGCCTCTGAAACTGGTAATAATGCTGCTGTTGGCGGAGCAATCATTCCCGTGCTTTCATTGGCAATTCCAGGATCAGCACCAGCGGCGGTTTTGCTTGCAGCGATGTATATCCACGGAGTTAGGCCGGGTCCGCTCATCATGGTCGAGAATCCCCAATTCGTCTATTCAGTGGTGGCTATGTTCTTGTTTGCCACATTGGCGATGTTTATCTTAGGGTTGTCGATGGTGAAAACCTTGGTGAAAGTATTGGAAGTACCACGAAGCAAACTTATGCCAGTGGTTCTTGTACTTTGTGTTATCGGGGCATACGCAGTGGAATCGCGCCATTTTGATATTATCATCATGGCAATCTTTGGTATCTTGGGGTATGTGATGCAGGAACTCGATTATCCGGTGGCCCCGATGGTACTGGGAATCATTCTTGGTGATATTTTGGACAAGAATCTAAGAAGAGCATTGGTCGTGACTGACGGAAGCTTTGCTCCTTTCTTTACCCGTCCAATAGCTATCGTCCTCATTTTCTTCATCCTTTTAAGCATCTTCAGCAAGATGCGTTGGTTCAATTTGTTTATGGGATCGATAAAGGGTGCTATAAAAGGTATGTTCGTAAAGAAAAAGAACTAGATAAATTTGCCCAATAAGGAAGGAGAATGTGTGCATGGATAAAAAGCAAAGCCTACGAGCAGGTTTGATTGGTTCCGGATTCGCAGCGAGATTTCATGTAGAGGCACTGCGGAGAGTCTATGAAGCGAATGTCGAAATTGTGGGTGTGTATTCACCGACAGCGTCCCGCCGCGATGAATTCGCCGCTCAACGCAACATCAAGAGTTTTGCATCGCTTGATCAATTGATCGATGCATGTGATGTTTTGCATGTATGTTCACCGCCTTCGGCACACGAACAGAACATCATTGCTGCCCTGGAAGCTGGCAAACATTGTATTGTGGAAAAACCCTTCACCGGATATTTCGGTGATGGAACTCCGGAGTTCAACGGACATACTTTTCCCCGTGAGAAAGGCCTTGAAGC
>JAAYIV010000069.1 GCA_012523305.1 Spirochaetales bacterium | reverse complement strand
TCATTAAGATTTCTTCTGCTGCGTTAGTTGTCCTGACTCTTATCGGTATAGCACATGATGCTTACACGACATTCTGGAAGAAAGGTTCACTGAACATTACCACCGATTAACCTGAGGTGGTTATGTATGATAAGAATGCTGATTTGCCGTTATCCGGCTACGACATCGATGCTCCGGCGACTGCCGAAGCATCGGTATCGACACCCAGCCGGAAAGGAGTGTAAATAACCGTCATTGAAATCAGTAACACCATGTGGCTTTTGCCTTACATTGCCCATGCTCTATCTAGTGTCTCCCACTTATAACGAAACCAAGATTCCATACAGGCTTAGCTATCGCGAAGTTTGTTGCAAATATCCGAGCAGTTCTCATGCGTTTCGGCATTGCGCTCACTTGAATGCGGACCACGTATTCTATACAATTCTTGAGACTTAAAACATCTGATTCTTTTAATTCCGGGAGAGTTGATTCCAGATCTGACATTAAAAACAATATTCGAAAAATGCACTACATTGCGATAAATTTTGCACATATTGTCCCTTATCGATACGTTACGATCATATCAGACAGACTTAATTCATACCGAGCAGGAAATCAGTTAACAACGAATGAAAACGAAGGAGCAGCTTCAATGAATGACCTGATAAGCAATATTCTTCGAGGTAGCGTCTCTTTGGTCATGTATTCACTACTTCTGTTTACCCTGACAAAATCCAAGGTTGGACGTACCGGCACGGTTTTATTCATTACCTTCGTATTTGTCCTGAACATGTCCACCACCATATGGTTTTATGTCTATGGAGACCTCACCGCACTTTCTCGTTTCAGCTTGGTGTTGTTCATTGTGGTCGCAATCGCCCTCAAACCCCTGACACGGTTGAATTTTATGCAATGGTGCTTCACATTCGTCACAACCATAAACATTGCGATGATAATCATCATCCTTAGCTTTCATCTCGGGAAATTATCTAGCATGCCCCAATACGCCAACACCATCTTTCGGTTCGTGCTCTACCTTCTCGTGATTTTCCTATTCCAACGCTTTTTTCTCCCCTCGTACCGATCAGCGGTCAACAACTGGCCAATTTTCTCAGGTTTGATGATTATCATCTTTCTGAATCTTTCCTATTACTTTTTTGTTACGGATGATATCCAGAACACCTTGACTATTAACAAGTGGCCTTTGATTTTATTGGTCTCGCTAGCAGTGGCCGCTTATGGAACCGTGTTCTACGCACTGAAAAAATTCGCTTTGATGCAAACCATGGAGACTGAGAATAAGAAAATCCAGGAAGAAGCGGGACATCTTCATGAAACCGCACTCCAATTGGAACGGTTTGCAAATTACGACCCGCTGACCGGATTACCAAATAGAAGATGTTTTTTTGAAAGATTGGGAAGGATCGTGGCAGAGTGTGAGAGAGATACGAGGAAGTTTGTTCTTTTTTTCATCGACTTAGATGACTTTAAACATATCAACGATACGTATGGGCATGAAGTCGGTGACCAGGTCCTCATCGCAACCGGGAATCGTTTGAAAGAGTGTATCAGAGAAACTGATTTTGTCGCACGCCTGGGTGGAGATGAATTTTCTGTTGTCGTTCATGATATTGTTGATAGTGAGAGCTTGGACCATCTGTCCAGGAGAATACGCACAACCCTACAAGAACTCATGCATATAGGTTCGGTTGAGTGTAAAATCAACGCTAGCATAGGTATCGCTGTCTACCCTGATTCAGGCAACGATAGCGAGACCCTTTTAAAAAATGCCGATTCGGCAATGTATGAGATTAAGAAAAATGGAAAAGACGGGATCAGAATTTTCATGAACAAACAAAGTTGAAACCTTAATATGTTCAACTTGCTCGAGGTACATGTCTTAGATACTTCGATGATACTCATACCTTCATCCAAATACTCTTCATGAAACCTTTTTAATGCATTTTTATTTCATAATCTGATGTCGTTTCACGCTTTTTCTGGTAATGTTAATAGTCGGAGGCCGTCATGACAGAGACTATCGTACTTTCCTTGGGTGGTTCTATCATTGCACCTGAGCAAGTGGACACGCAATTCCTCACCAAATTCAAACAAGCGATAGAGAAATATCTTGATACATATCCCGGAAAAAGATTGATAATCGTTACCGGCGGAGGGAGTCCTGCCCGGACATATCAAAAAGCTTACAGGACAATAATGGAAGAACACGATGCCGATGAGCAGGATTGGATCGGAATTGCCGCTACCAGGCTTAACGGAGCTTTGGTAAAAGCTTTGTTTCCTCGATTCTGCCGTGCTACATTGGTCACCGACCCGACAGCTGATCTTGAGTTTACAGGAAGAGTGCTGGTAGCCACCGGATGGAAACCTGGATTTTCCACCGATACCGATGCGGTATTGCTAGCAGAACGTTTTGGTGCAAAAACACTGATCAACCTGTCAAATATCGCTAAAGTGTATAGCGCTGATCCGAAAACCGATCCCACCGCATTTCCGATCGATTCGATCGGATGGGAGGGCTTCAGACAAATTGTCGGCGAAACATGGAGCCCGGGTAAAAACGTACCCTTTGATCCGATAGCCAGCAAGCAAGCTCAAAAGATGCAGTTGAAAGTGATATGCGCCGATGGGCGCAATATCGACAACACAATCGCGATTCTTGAAGGCAGATCTTTTGAAGGAACCGTGATCGGCTAAGGCTTCATCGCGATGAATTGTTCCAAAGGATCGGCAAAGGACGCGGGGAAGGGATTGTCCCTTGAGAAATCGGGAATCCAAGGAATGTTGTCAGCCAGTTCTTGGACGAAACCTTCATCGATTTCCAACTTTTCCAATATGACTAACAATTCATCGTACTCGGCTTGTGTGATTTCAGTGAAGTGATGATCCTGCAAAGGAGGAACAAACTGAACCATCAATGAAAGCCAGGCATGTGATTTCGCACGTTTAGCGAACCATTCGAGAAATTGTCTTGTCGAGTCCATAGTCCCCGGGAATAATAGATGCCTGATGAGAATCCCATTGAGATTTTCATGGTTATCGACATACGTCACCGGATGAGTTGAAAACAACCACGAGAACATATCGTCCAAATGGTCGACATAGCGAGGCGTTCCACAAAAATCTTTTGCGACTTTCGCATCGAACGTTTTGGCATCGATAAGATAGAGGTCGATAAACGGATCGATTGCCTCCAAGCCTTCAATCGATTCGTATCCGGAGGAGTTCCAAACAATCGGTATCGACAATCCGATTGATCGTGCTATCTCCAGTGCTGCTATGATCGATGGGATATAATGTGTTCCGGTGACGAGGTTGATATTGGCAGCACCTTTGTATTGCAAGTCGATCATCAATCTTGCCAATGCTTGTTCAGACACCGCTATCGCTGGCTTTTCACCTCCGGCGCGACTGATCTGATGGTTTTGACAATATCTGCAATGAAGTGGACAACCGCTGAAAAATATGGTACCGGATCCGTGTTCTTTTGTAAGCGGGGGTTCTTCTCCTTTGTGAAGACCCATCCAAGCGATACGCATTGTATCGCTTTCACCACAGATTCCCAGTTGTCCAGAAAGACGATCAACTAGGCACATATTGGGACATAACCTACAGAGTCGGTAATATTTATTCAGATCCTCACGCATTCAGGTCCTTGACCTCCGTCGACAAATATACCATGTTATGTTCCATGGGACTATGGGAGTATCTCAAACAAAGTAAAGAACGGAAACTCCGTGAAGATCGTTATATCCTTTGTCTTGACGGGGGAGGAATGCGCGGTGTTGTCGCGGCCACCGTTCTTGGTGACATCGAGGAAAAACTCTTTTCTATGGGAGACGACAGGCCTCTTTATTCACATTTTGACCTGATTGCGGGTACTTCGACAGGCGGGTTGATCGCATTGGCTCTCAGTGCTCCGAGTAGCCCTACTTCACTACTCGTGCAAAAACAAATACAACGTGATGACTTATCCAGAAAGATACGAAAAGGATTTGATGACATTTATCCAGGGCCCAACATCAAAAGCATCGTAGAACTCTATCTAAGGTACGGAAAAATTATTTTCCCGAGAAGCACGTCATTGATTCAACTAAACCTTATCGGTCAATTGTTCAACAACAAATATGATGACGGATCTTTCGTAGCGTTATTATACCAAATTTTCGGTGAGATGAAGATGGCTGATGCCCTTGTTCCGACAATGGTCGTAACCTATGACTGTCTTAATGACAAACCATACTTGATTTCGAGTTATGACAAATCGGAAATGTCCATGCGCGTCGCTGCCAGGGCTACGGCGGCCGCACCTACATACTTTGCACCGATTCACATCACTGACAATCAAAACGGTGAACGCATCACTTTGATCGATGGTGGGGTTGTCGCGAATAATCCGGTGTTATATGCGTACATGGAAGCTAAAAAACTCTACCCCGAAGCAAAACGATTCCATGTCCTATCGGTATCTACGGCAACCGCTCCTTATAAACTGGAAATCGAACGATCGGGAACGGGAGTGATCGGTTGGCTCGATCCCTCGAAGGGAACTCCGATTTATCGTGTGTATGCTTCCTCCCAAATGCGTACTTCGAATGAGATAGCCGCAGCGATAGGGGATCTTGATTATGTAAGGGTGCATGGAGATTTGTCGAAGGTCGTAAAACTAGATGAAACTGATTCCAAGACACTTTCATATATGATTGAAGCGGCCCATGATATTTCCAAAGAAAACGATGTGGCAATCACCGAATTTTGTCGCCCATTGGTAGTTAGGCCTTCAACCAGTTGTAGAAGGCCTCGAGCTTCGACCGCGCTTTCCAGCGCATTACATCAAAGTACATGACCGGTGCAAAACAACAAAAACTAGAAGATGAGCTCAGAAAAATGAGCATCGAACTCGATCATCACCTTGAAGATATGTTCGGAGATCGATATCCGCTTCATCCGAACCGCTTGCCCCGCGGAAAAGCCTCGAGCGTGTTTTATGATGGACTATTCAGTACCGGTACCAAATTCACTCTTGGGTACGGTAGTAAAAAAGGTCGTGGATATCTTGTGGACATCGAAATGTCCACTTTGGCAAAAGTCGATCCAAAAGATAGGGATGAAATTGAAAACGAAGCCATTCGATTTCTGAGAACGATAGTACCCATCCATTTCCCTAACCGAAATCTTGAAGTGGTCAAAGACCACGATGTTTATAAAATCATTGGTGATTTTTCACTGGGTACAGTTTGATTAAGTATTTCAAGTACTGCAATCTTCATCGATTCAGACGCACATTTTAAAAAATTATCATAATGTTTCGGGATATGTCCATGCGATGTATCAGAAACGCAACGGACGATCAATGATGGAATAGCAAATGCTTTGGCAACATACACGATAGCATAACTTTCCATATCTACCGCATCGACATGCAATTCTTCGGTAAGATAGGGCATCATTCTTGTTTTTGAAGTTGTAAGGAACATGTCAGCTGTTCCGATAGTCACAAGAGGAAACCGTGGCGGAACACCATATGTTGATAATTCCGGAACCAAGGGTCCCACCGCTTTTCGATCGGCACTAAAGGTCTGTGCACGAGATAAGCCAAACAATCGAAGATCCAAATCATACTGGATAACTTCTGAGGCTACCAACACATCACCGATTGTATAAGCATCAACCAAAGATTTGCATGTACCGATACCTATCACTGCTTGGGGATGATAATCAACCATTGCCTTCGCTGTGGCAGCTGCCGCGGCCACCTTTCCAACTCCGATCGAAATCGTCCTGAATCCGTCTTTAGAATCGAAAGCTTGTAGTTCTGTATTGCTGGAGGCAACGACCAGGATCATTTGGATACCCCGACCAGTTCTTCCATGATCAATTCAACGGCAACACCTTCTCTGCGCGGGATACCCTGCTGCCAACTTCTATAAATTGCGGTTGAAGTCAATGAAGAGCTTAACTTTACCGCTTCTGAAAAACTCCTCCCCTTTACGATCAACGCACAGAGGATGCTGGCAAACAGATCCCCGGATCCAGGATATGTTACCGGGGCATATACGTTATGATAGTAATGTATGGTATCTTCATCCTTGCAGTAGCAGATGGTCGTTCCGCCATCATCTTGAGGAACACCGGTGATCACCACCTCTTTCGGACCGATCTGACTAATCGACTTCGCCCATTGTGAAGCGATATCGAGATCGATAGTGGAAGGATACGGTTTACCTAACAAAAGAGCAGCTTCCGTCAGGTTGGGAGTGGTTGTATCACAGATGGCGACGAGCGAATGCATCTTAGTGATCAATTCATCTGTGATCGGGCTATATGGTGTTCCATCGTCCCCAAGGACAGGATCGACCAACAGATGCGAGTTATTAACAGTTTTTTGATAGTTCATGAATTCAGTAACGATATCAACCTGTAATTGCGATCCAAGAAATCCGCTATAGACAGCATCGAATTTCAAATCGAGAGCTTCCCAATGTGCTATGATGGCTTTCATCGTATCGGTAAGGTCTTGGTAGTGATAACCGATATACCCATCAGTTTGCGTCGAAAGTAATGCGGTAGGTAAAATCGATGCTTCCACACCAACCGCGGCGAGCGTCGGCACAACCACGGTAAGTGAAGATTTGGCATGACAGGACAGATCATGAATGGCGGCAATGCTCTTCATACTGAACTAGAGTATCAGTCTTGTCCTGTCGATACAAGAGGATTATACTCGGCCAAGGAGGCCACTATGCGTTATATTGACAAGACAACCCGATTTTTCATCGCTGATCCTTCAGTCAATCCATTCGAACAATCGGTAACACACCAAGAACTACTTGAAGCGTACCGGACATTTATCGTCAGCTCATCCGGTTGGCGCAAAGTTTTCGCAGCCAGTGGAAATGAAGAAGATGCTGGAGAAAACGTGAACCCGGCCGACCTGTACATGACGGCTTTGGCTGCGATTGCCATCAGTAGAACGCTTGGCACTGCGAAAGAGGTCCTCATAGGTTTGGATGCACGACCAACGGGACCAGCTTTGGCCGACGCTGCGATCAGGACGTTCTTAGCATCCGGACTTCGTGTCCGTTATATCTTCATCGCATCAGCACCTGAGATCATGGCCGACAGTGCCCTGTATCCTTGTGACGCATTTTTCTATATCTCTGCCAGCCATAATCCAATCGGTCATAACGGCTTTAAGATCGGTCGTGACGGAGGCGTGCTCAGTGCGACTGAAGTGGCCGATATTATCAGCACTTTTCAGGATTTGGTTGCCGATCCACAGAGTATCCAATTAGTCAAATCGTTGGCGGTAGACGAAGGAGAGTACCGGAAGGTACTTGACTCTGTCGAAAAGAATAAGCAAATTGCCTTGGATCGTTATACCACCCTATTACGGATCACAGCCACCCAAAGTGAAAAACCAAAGGAAATCGAACATCAACTGTCTTTGCTAAAAAGACAATTGCTTGACCATCCTGTCGGGATAGTCGGCGAATTGAACGGTAGCGCACGATGCGTATCCGCAGATAAAACATTCCTGGCTTCGCTTGGCATCGAAACACGGTTTTTCAATGACACATGCCGAACGATTGTCCATCCGATCGTTCCCGAAGGTGAAAACCTTGAACAATGCAGGAGCCTACTGGAACAAGCTTACAAGGAAAATCCCATCTTTCAATTGGGGTATGTTCCCGATAATGACGGAGATCGTGGCAATATCGTGTACATCACACCTTCGACAGGGTCTGCCCATATCCTAGGAGCACAAGATCTGTTCGCATTGGTCGCAGCAGTTGAATTGACCCTCACGCGCCGGACCGAAAAAAACCTGGCCATAGCGGTCAATGGACCGACTTCCCTGATGATTGAACATATCTCCAAAGCCTTACAGGTACATGTTGCAAGGGCGGAAGTCGGTGAAGCGAATGTCGTTCAACTTGCCGGAAGTTTACGTGACCGGGGCTATGTGGTAAGAATTCTGGGCGAAGGCTCGAACGGGGGCAATATCACGCATCCTTCAAAAGTTCGCGATCCGATGAATACTCTCGTTTCCTTATTGAAACTGCTCTCAGATCGAACGCTCTTCGATGAAATAGCCCGGCTTGTGGGTATGGGCGAAGGCGTACCGATGGACATGGAACATGCGTTGTCCATGTTGCCGACACGAACCATTACCGGTTCGTTCTCCCGTGAAGCGATCATGAACATCAACACTACCGATCATGCCGTTTTGAAAAGCGCGTATGAAAGTGAATTCGCCAAGGCGTGGGAAGAGCGTAAAAACGAGCTGTCGGCCAGATTCGGAATCCATGGATGGATCGAGCAACAGACTGAACATATCGCATGTAAGGTCGGAGTGGGTCCCGATTTTCGTTCTGCAAAGGCCAAAGGAGGGCTCAAGATTCTCTTTCTTGACGCACACAAGCAACCAACAGATTTCATATGGATGCGCGGCAGCCAGACCGAACCGGTATTTCGCATCTTGGTCGATGCACTCGGAACCGATCAAGAGCGGCACGATTATTTGCTCGCGTGGCAACGGGCATTGGTCAAGGCTGCGGACGATCGGGCATCAAGCCAATGACAACCCGGCAAGAGCGGCACCCAAAATAGGTGAATCATCAATCTTAACAAAACTCGTATAACGATGATGCTTTCGCTCAAGGAACTCATAGAGGTACTGTTCTGTATAACGTTGTAAATACTTTGTCTTGTAGTAAGTAGTACCATCAGCATTGATACAAACCGGGTATCGGGGATTCATTCCCTCTTCGGATTTGAGGACGGCAGCGCTTAGGTTGACCGCTGTCAGTTTAGCTGAACGAGCGATGACAGCATCAAGAATTACATAGAGAGCTGTAGCATCCTCTTCGTTAGTGATGCATTTTACCAGGTCATATTCTTTGTTATGGGGCATCTCCAGATAATGGCTCATCCTCGTAGTATCCAATGGTGTGATCGTGGCAAAGAGCTTGGAAAATCGTTCAGAAAGAATCTGCTCTTCGATAGCTTGAGACACGACAAGATGAGCGAATTTACCAAGGTATGCTCCGCTGATTACCTTCTCGAAATGATAATCGTCGGGGTTTTTCGTGCTATCGATAAAGCGCTTGTCCAATGGTCCCACGATAAGATCGAAGTTTCCCGATTCCACATTAATGATCTGTGAACCGTTGGAATTAATCTTGGCTTTGGTGATTTTGGAATTTTTCTCGACATACGCGGTATTCGTTCCTGTACCGAGGATAAATCCAACAAATCCTCCATAAGCCGTAGTTCCCGCAGCGGCTTTTCCCGCAAGAAGTGTTGCTACCGTATCATTTACAACGGCAACTTTTTTGTTAGTTATGTTATGACCTCTTACAGCCAACTCATTTAATAGTGAAGCTCCGACAGGCATACCGATTACTTCGGGTGCTTTGATTTCTTTCGAGAACACAATAGGAATCCCGTCATGATCCGCAGTGATCTTAGCAGCGTATGAAAAACAAAATCCGATATGATCGCTCAAGTCGATCAACGGCTCTACTTCATTCGCAAGGATCTTGAAGAATTCTTGTGCGCTTGTTTCGTGTTTGACTCCAGGCATCCCGCATTTTTTAAAGTGTGAGATGTGAGGAACAAGTTCTTCATCGAAAGTAACAAGACAGGTACGAAAATTGGTCCCGCCGGCATCCAGCACAATCACGCTTGAACCAGGCTGGATGGATACTTCAGTGGTGGTGTAACTGGGAATCATTGCAAGCGAAGAGTTCTTGCCTGCAAGACCGGCATCCATTTCCTGCAAAAACTGAGAGCAATATTGATCCATGTCTATCGAATCAGGACCTAGGTGCCAACTATTGAGGAATGCTTCGGTTTTTTCAATAATCTTATCCATGCGAGTCTCCCTACGAAATTAAACCCATTGTAGGAGAACTCAAGGCATATGTCTAGTTTATCTAGGAACCTTGTTTGATCATGAAAATTGAATGGGCGATATGAATATAATCATATCCGTTGGCATAGAGGGTTTTTGGAACCAATAAGGAAGCAGAAGGGCCCTCCATCGGAATGGTGAATGAAAAATCAAGGATAAACGGCTCTGCAAACCTGCTTCCCGAGACCTCGAACGTAGCTGTGCCTTCATAGTAGAATGGATATGCACTGACCATCAATGTGCCGTCCATTTTCCCGGTATAGATGATTTCACCTGTTTTGACTTTTTGGCGTTGGAGGAAATTCACATATTCATGGTAATCGGATGAAAAAGGTGAAAGGCTTTTCTTCAATATATCGACGAAATAAAGATCCGATGCCGGTGGCGGCGGAGGGCTCGCCAGATACGTTTGAATCAGCGAACCCACATCCGCCTTATTCATTGCCAATGACATATAACTGAAAAACGATTCGCTGTAAAACCGACTTTCTGTAAAATAGAGCGGTGGTTGTAGATTTTGGGCTCCCATGGTAGCTACGGCAGCGACAACGATTCCTTGCACTGCGACATTAACCTCATTGTCGGTTGGTCTATAAACTGAATTTGCCCACAAAACTCCGTTGACCACCAACAGAAATACGATGATTATTCGTCTCACGGCTTTACATTCTGTACTCGACGCCATCGACCTTGGCAGTCCATGTGTCGGTAAAACGATCGATTACTGCTTCAAAGAGGAATCGCTCGGATACCCCCATCCCCTCAACAATGATCCGCATCTCCAAGGTTCTCCCGTCGCTTTGGTCGAGAAAACCCGTGAGGATGAATTGCCCTTTTTCATGAAAGTCTTTACTCCATGTATTCGAAAATTGGGTATTGGCGTAAGTTTCAAGCAAATTGGATCCATCGGCAAACTCAATCAAGCTCAGATCAAGGTCCTTGAACCGAAGAATCCCCTTCGATCCTGAAGAGACAACAGATATTTCTTCACTAGACACACGTCCGTTCAACACATTGTCGACCAATAAGATTGAAAGCTCTTTCACATGTACCAAATCAGCTTCTTTTACCGGAGGCAAATCCCCTGAAACATGCTGATGTGATTTGCCTCCGAAACCGACAAGTGCACATGAACAGACCGTCAAAGCCAATAGTGCAACGGCAACTACCTTTGAGAGCTTATACATCGCACGACCTCCCCGTTCCCTACGATACCAAAATACTTCCTTACTGTCAAAATAAACAAGAACATGGTACATTGGTAACATGATTACTGAAGAAACTTTTTTTTGGTACGATCTTGAGACATTTGGCCTTGACCCCAGATATGACCGCATCGCTCAATTCGCCGGTATCAGAACTACGATGAACCTACAGCAAATCGGAGATCCGGAGGTACTCTATTGTCGCTTGAGCGATGATTACCTCCCTGATCCTCTAGCTTGTCTTGTTACCCGCATCACGCCACAGGAAGTTGAAGAAAAAGGACTTTGCGAGAGTGAATTCATCGGAAAAATCAATGATTTGTTCAGCGTTCCGGGCACTTGTGCCGTTGGATTCAACTCGATTCGGTTCGACGACGAATTCATTCGCAATACTTTGTTCAGGAATTTCATCGACCCCTATAAGCGTGAATATAAAAATGGAAACAGCCGATGGGACATCATAGATCTGGTACGCGCTGCCTACGATCTTCGTCCGGAAGGAATCAACTGGCCGAAATCAAAAGAATCAGGCAAACCTTCTTTTACGTTGATTGATTTGATGGAAGCCAACGGATTTGATAACGAACACGCCCATGATGCACTCAATGATGTGCACGCAACAATGAAAATAGCCCGACTTATCCGTGAGAAACAACCGAAACTCTTTGATTATTTTTTTGAACTCCGCGATAAACACCAAGTTCATGCAATGCTGAAAGTCCCTTTTGGCGAACCGGTACTCCACACAGCCGCTCAATACACTTCAACTCAAGGATGTTCCGCATTGGTCGCTCCGATCGCATCGCTAGAGCGTAATGCGGACAGCATCATCGCATTCAATCTTTCAAAGGATCCGACAGCTCTGATAGAATGGGCAAATTCGTTTTCCGAAGCCGAAGAAGCATTGTTTGTTGCCGCCTCGGCGAGAAGCCTGCTGGCTGAAACTACAACGGACAACGAAATGTCTACGATGCTCGATCGTTGTACGACCACGATCGAGCGACTTGCTAAAGCTTTTGGCAGTGCCAAACGTCCGGTCTATGCTATCGATGGTATTACAAAGATCGCCGCTAACCGAAGCCCCTTCATATCCCCGATGTCAGTGCTAACCGATAAGATTTCCACCCGATTGGGAATCGATGTACAGCAATGCATGCGCAATTATGAAAAACTGCTCGAATTGCCGATGCTTGCGGTCAGAGTCCGTTCAGATGCCGAACAGAATCAATATCCCGTTATCAGGGATGTTGACGGAAGTATCTATTCGGGAAACTTCTTCAGTGATGCCGACCAACGCCGCTTTGTCCAGATCCGAACGACCGAGCCAGAGAAACTGTGGGATTTGAACTTAAATTTTGACGATAACCGTGCCCATGAAATGCTGTGGCGTTATATCTGCCGAAATTATCGAGAAACAGTAGGAAAAGAACCAGATGAAGTAGAACGCTGGAAAAGTTTCTGTGCTTGGCGTTTGCTCAAGCCACCGGTAGATTCATTGCTATCGCTGGAAAAGTTCCACAAGATAATTGATGGAAAACTAGCTGATATGGATGTCAAGGCAGCGGATAAGGAAATTTTGCTGCAACTTGAACAGTGGGCTAATGGACTGCGTAAACGAATAGGTCTTTAACCTAACTTTTCGCGGACATGTGCAAAAGCAGCGATAGCTTTGTCGATATCATCTTTAGTGTGGGCCGCGGACAGCTGTACCCTGATCCTTGCCTTACCCTTCGGAACTACCGGATAACAGAACCCGATGACATAAATGCCTTCTTGTAGCAATGCATCTGCCATGCTCACTGCTTTAGGTTCGTCATAGATCATCACTGGAACGATAGCCGTATTTCCGGGCACCAAATCAAATCCAAGTTTTCCCATCTTGCTTCTGAAATAGGAGGCATTCTCAATGGTCTTGATTCGATACGGATTCCCGTTTTCCAGCAGTTCAAGGATTTTCAATGTTCCTCCGGCAATCGCCGGGGCCAAGGTATTTGAAAACAGATACGGCCTGGCACGTTGGCGCATCAATGCAATAATTTCCTTTCGCCCGGATATGCATCCCCCACTGGCTCCGCCCAATGCCTTACCAAAGGTAGTTGAAATGATATCAACCTCTTGTTGCACATGACAGTGTTCGATTGTTCCCTTACCGTTTGGCCCGATATATCCTGTGGCATGTGAATCATCGACCATCACCAACGCTCCGTACCTGTGGGCAAGGTTGCAAATCTGTTCAAGTTTGGCAATATCACCGTCCATCGAGAATACTCCATCGGTGGCGATCAGAATTCTACGGCAGGAACTTGCACTGCAAAGTTTTTCTTCAAGATCTGCCATGTCGCTGTGTCTGAATCGAAATCGTTGGGCCTTGCAAAGCCTTACCCCGTCAATAATCGACGCATGGTTCAATTCGTCACTCAACACTGCGTCCTCTTCAGTGAGTAACGGTTCGAACAGCGCTCCGTTGGCATCAAAGCACGATGAAAACAGAATGGTATCTTCGGTTCCTAAAAAATCACTGATTTTTTGTTCCAATTGTTTGTGTAATGACTGCGTACCACAAATGAAGCGTACCGATGAAAGACCATACCCCCATTCATCCATTGCCTTTTGGGCGGCTGCTATCACTTCGTGATTATCAGACAAGCCAAGATAATTGTTGGCACAAAAATTCAACACGTTTTTCCCACCGACCGTAATAGAAGCTCGTTGCGGGCTTTCAAGGATACGTTCTGTTTTATACAATCCCTGAGTTTTAAGATCATTCAAGAATCCGGTGAGTTCTTGTTGCAATGCAGAAGTAAGCATCTTTACCCTCCATGCATGCGCTCGCGTAATTTTGCAAGCATATCGGTTGTCATTGAAGCAAGGTCATACGTGGGTTTCCAACCCCACTCCACCCTGGCAGCATAATCTTCAAGACTATCTGGCCATGAGTTGGCAATTGCCTGCTTCAGCGGATCTATCTGGTACCCGATGGTAAAATCAGGAATATGGGTACGGATATATGCAGCCTGTTCTTCGGGACAAAAGCTCATTGCCGCTACGTTGAATGCATTGCGGTGCCTGAGCTTTGCCGGGTCGGCCTCCATGATTTGGATAGCTGCTTTGACCGCATCGGGCATATACATCATATCAAGATATGTATCGGGGGCCAAAGGACAATCGTAATGGTGACGCTCAAGGGCATCATAATAGATTTCCACAGCATAATCGGTCGTACCGCCCCCCGGTTTTGTCATGTGGCTGATGATTCCGGGAAACCTCACGCCACGAGTATCGACATCATATTTGTGGTAGTAATAGTCGCACAGTAACTCCCCGGCGACCTTCGTGACGCCATAGATGGAAGTCGGCCGTTGAATCGTATCCTGGGGCGTAAATAGTTTTGGGGTAGATGGTCCGAACGCGCCGATCGATGAAGGAGTAAACACCGCACAACGATATTCGCGGGCAACTTCAAGCGTCGTCAGCAGGCCGTTCATGTTGATGTGCCAAGCTCGCTGGGGGTTTTTCTCCGCCGTGGCTGAAAGAATTGCTGCCAAATGGTAAATCGTATCAATTGCATGGCGTTGTACAATCGAAGCCAAAGCGGGACCATCTGTGCAATCCAATTTATAGAACGGTCCTGATTCGATCAATGCAAGGTTCACATCATCACGGATGTCGGTAAGTACGACTTGTTCTTTTCCATAGATATCTCTCAGCGATATCGCAATTTCCGAACCTAATTGACCTAAAGAACCGACAATCAGGATACGCTTCATCCATTTCTCCCCGGCGAGGATTCCTTGACAACCAATCCAAGCCGTCTTACAATTGCTGTGTTCATTATATTGAACAAATTTCAACATGTCAAACAAGTTATAAGGACATGGTCGCAAGGAGTCAGCAATGGAAAACCCTCCCATGATCGGTAAAAATATCCAAAAAATCAGAATGCGCAATAGCCTTACCCTCAACGTATTGTCAGAACGATCCGGGGTTTCAAAAGCGATGCTCAGCCAGATTGAATCTGACAAGGTCAACCCCACCGTCGCGACGGTATGGAAGATCGCCAGAGGCCTTGGTGTCGATTTGCAAGACCTGTTGGATGTAGAGGCCGGACCCAAAAGGAAGTTTGTCATCAACCGCAGTGAAATGTCAGCTTCCTTGGATACCGGAGAAAATGGCGTCATGATCAAAGTACTCTCTCCCTTGGAGATGGCCGGCGACATAGAAGTCTATATATTACAATTCGATTCTAAGTGTTCATTACCGAGCGAGCCACATTACAGCGGAACCGAAGAGTACCTTACCGTACTAAAAGGTTCGGTGAAAGTCACCGCCGGAAATAATACTACTGAATTGCATAAGGGAGATTTTCTCGCATACCACTGTGATATCTTCCATACGATAGAAAACGCCTCGGCTTCTCCTGCTGTTGTACACATGGTGGTGCGTTATTATCAGCAACATCACCAGAAACGATAGGATTTATGTTGTAAACACGTAAAAATCATGCTTTTATTGTACACCAAGGAGGCCCTCAATGGAGAGCAAGCAACACGGCATTGGTGTAATGGCATCATATGGCATGGGGAAGTTCCTTGCAGAGTTCCTCACAGGTGCTTACGGTGCGATCGCCTATAAATATTATGAGACGACCGTTGGCCTCAGCGGGTTGCTCGTGGCCATCGCTACCATCATCTATTCGGTGTGGAATGCTATTAACGATCCGTTTATCGGATTTGCCAGCAATCGCAAAGCCCCGTTTTCAAAAATCCTTGGAAAACGGTTTGTTTGGATCATATTGGGCTTGGCATTGTGCGCGATACTGTTCGCAATCATCTTCGGCGTTCCCCAATCGATGCGCAATACTGTCGCTACCAGCCCGCTAGCAGTATTCGTGTGGATGGTAATCACCATTTGCCTGTATGATGCGAGTTATTCGCTTTGGGAAGTCAATTACCAAGCTGTCTATCCCGATAAATTCAGAAGCCAATCAGAACGCACCAAAGCCGCGGCAATTTCAACGGGAGTCGGCGTACTAGGGGTTGCCGCAGGATTTATCGTTCCCCCGATGTTTTTTGATTACGATAATCCCGAATCCTTCTTTACCATGGGACTTATCGTAGCTGCGATTACCTTTATCGGCATCATTTTGTTACTTCCAGGAATTAAAGAAACAAAAGAAATGATCGGTCGCCAACAAGTCCAGGCGAAGAGAACAAAAGAAACAGCAGGTGAAAAAATGGGTTTTTTCACCTCAATGCGAAAAGCATTGCAACATAAGGAACTTGTATCTTTTGTCGTATTGCTATTCCTCTATCAGTCAGCATGCATGTGCATGACCAGCTCGATACACTATGTCGGCGATTATATCCTCAACGTCCCTGCCAGCGGGACAACGATTATCTTTGCCGGCATGCTCATCGGAGCGTTGGTTTCGATACCGATCTGGACCGCGATCTCTAAAAAGATGAAAAACAATCAACGCCTTTTGATCGTGGCTTCATTGGCGATGGCAGTGTTCGCCTTCCCTATGACCTTTATCTCGTCCTCGATCGGGTTTACCATTTTCATGGCTCTTTGGGGATTGGGATTCGGAGGATTCTGGACATTCATGGGACCAGCCATGGCTGATGTGGTCGATTCGATCGTTGTAAAGGAGAAGAAGCGCCAAGAAGGTATCTATATGGGTATCAGGGCTTTTTTCATGCGATTTTCGATTGCCAGCCAGGCATTGGTGTTCTATATCGTTCACGAAGCTACGGGGTTTGACGAACACAATATTACCGGTTTAGCCAAATTTGGAATCAGCCTCCATATGGCAGCCATCCCTGCGATATTCTTCCTTCTTGGTGCATTGTATTTCTATAAGACCAATATTTTAGATCCTAAGACAATTGAGAATAACAGAAAGAAACTCGAGCTGCTCGACATATAGGCCGATTGTAAGTATACTTTGTCCCGCACATTTTCATCTCCTTGCTTGACAGGAAAAGATGTTGTATTGGAGAACAACGATGATTGAAATCCTAAAAGGATTTGAAGAACAATGTAAAGAACTCGAGACGAAGCTTGCCGATCCTGATGTGACCAAAGACATGCAAACGTATCGTAGACTCATGCAAGAACATGCCAGACTGGCTCCGATTGTCGATACATTGCATTCACTTGAACATTTGACCACCCAGATTGAAGAAGCTGAAACGATGCTCGACGAAGAAGATGATACTGAATTGCTGGCGATGGCCAAAGAAGAACTTTCCCGGTTACAAGAACTACTTGAAAATACGGAAGAGCAGGCTAAGATGTTACTCATTCCTCCCGATCCGATGGAAGGGAAAGACATCATCATGGAAATCCGAGCCGGAACCGGTGGAGAAGAAGCCGCTCTCTTTGCTGCCGATTTGTATCGTATGTATTCACACTATGCCGAAAGCAGGCGCTGGAAGATCGAAATCATGTCCACCAATGAAACTGGCATAGGCGGTCTTAAGGAAATCATCTTTTCAGTCTCAGGTAAAGATGTATACGGTACGCTTCGCTGGGAAAGCGGCGTACATAGAGTGCAACGTGTTCCCGAAACGGAATCTGGAGGAAGGATCCACACCTCTGCGGTTACCGTTGCCGTATTACCCGAAGCTGAAGAGACCGATATTGAAATAAGACAAGAGGATCTAAAGATCGATGTGATGAGAGCCGGAGGTCCGGGGGGCCAATGTGTCAACACCACCGATAGTGCCGTCCGTCTTACCCACCTTCCAACCGGTCTGGTCGTTATTTGCCAGGATGAGAAATCCCAAATCAAGAACCGCGCCAAAGCCCTCAGGGTTTTGCGTTCACGTTTGTTTGAGATGGAAGAGGCTAAAAAAGCGAAAGAACGTGCTGACAACAGACGAAGTCAAGTCGGTTCCGGTGACCGTTCTGAGCGTATCAGGACTTATAATTTCCCTCAGAATCGTCTCACGGATCATCGAATCAATGTCACTCTCTATAAATTGGATTTGATTCTCTCAGGACAACTCGATGAAATCATCGAAGCGTTAAAGATTGCAGCTGGTGAAGAGGCCTTGAAGGAACTGCAGTAATGGAAACGATGCGTGAAGCACTGAACCAAGCTGATCAGGCAATAAAGCAAGCTGCGGTTTCCGACACCAGTCGTCTTGACGCATTATTACTTCTATGCCATGCGACAAATTTCACCAAAGAACAATATTTCACATACTCTCATCGTGAATTGACTTCTGCAGAACAGCAGTATTTTCAGCAATTGGTCCAAAAACGGTGTGATGCGGAACCGGTAGCATATCTAACCGGTCACCGTGAGTTTTTCGGTTTGGATTTTATCATCGACGAACGGGTGCTCATCCCCCGGGCAGATACCGAGATCATCGTAGAACAAGCTCTTGAATTATTACCTGCGTTTGATTCTCCGCGTGTATTGGATATGTGTACCGGAAGCGGTTGTATCGGGATAACAATCGCGAAAAACAGCTCACAAGCACAAGTGACGCTAGCTGACATTTCTTCTGATGCCCTGGAAGTTGCTCGATTAAATAGTGAGCGATTGCTGGGCAGAAAATTGGAAACAATACAAACTGACCTCTATGAAGCCTTGCACAATCACCGATTCCATATGATAATTGCCAATCCGCCCTATCTGAACGATATGTGGTATAGGATGGTGGACGATCAAGTAAAGAAGGAGCCGAAGTCCGCTCTCGTCGGGGGTGATGTCGATGGTCTTGCTACGATAAGAACACTGGTTTCAGGGGCGATCAAACATCTGGAAGACGGAGGATATTTGCTTGTAGAATGCGATTACAGGCAACAATCGGCGGTTGCCACATTGTTTGAGACATATGGCTTTTCGCCAATAATCAAGGCAAACGACCTCGCAGATTTAGGCCGGGTGGTTATCGGGAGGTTTGCGTGTACGAAGAGTTGACCAACAGATTTGTCCAAAAAGCTTTTCGCTACAACAAAGCGGAACAAGAAAGAATCCGCGAAGCCGCCCTGTTCGCTGTTGAGTTTCATGGTTCGCAAAAACGGCAAAGCGGTGAACCATATATCATCCACCCCTTTGCCGTAGCTGAAATTCTCATGTCGTTAAAAATGGATGTGGACACGGTAGTTGCCGGCTTACTGCATGATACTCTTGAAGATACTGAAGCCACTTATGAAATGTTAGTCGAGAAATTCGGTCAGACCGTTGCTGACTTGGTCGAAGGTGAAACAAAAATCTCGACACTGAAAGCCAAGAACAAAACCCAACAAGAATCGGAAACGATCCGCAAGATGTTCTTTGCAATGGCAAAGGATGTCAGGGTGATCATCATCAAGTTAGCCGATAAGCTTCACAATATGCGAACCTTGCAACATCTTTCTCCGATGCGTGCTCGTGAGATCGCCAGCGAATGTCTCGATATTTTCGCACCTTTGGCAGATCGCCTTGGAATGAGTTGGTTGAAAGGAGAGTTGGAAGACCAATCTTTGAAAATCCTCAAACCCGAGACCTTCCAGTACATCGAAGAATACTTGCTATCGAAGAAAAGCGAACGCACGGCGTATTTAAACAGGATTGAAAAGATTTTGTACAGAACTTGCGGAGAAGAAGGATTGGGCAACGTTACGGTACAGTCGAGAACAAAGCACACCTACGGCGTGTACATGAAGATGAAGAAACGCAAAAAAGAACTCGAGGAAATAGGCGATATCCTTGGCGTTAGGATCATCTGTGACACAGTTACCGAATGCTATACCCTATTGGGATTGGTACATAGGTTGTGGCCACCGATAGAAGGGCGTTTCAAAGATTATATCGCCATGCCGAAAGCGAACAATTACCAGAGTCTCCACACTACGGTGATGGCACTTGATGGCAAACTGCTTGAAGTCCAGATCAGGACAAAAGAAATGCATGTCACCGCTGAGTATGGAGTAGCCGCTCATTGGGTATATAAATCAGAAATGGGATTGGATACCGGTAATTGGACCGAAACCGACAACCAACATTTTTCAAAAATTCTCAAGCGATTGAAATCCTGGAGCACAGAAATCGAACAATCCGAGAGTGTCCTGGACGATATCAAGGGGGAGCTGCTCAAAGACACGATTTATGTGTTCACTCCGCAAGGTCATATCGTGGAGTTACCTGCCAATGCAACGGCTTTGGACTTTGCCTACCATATCCATACCGAAATCGGAAATCACTGTACCGGTGCAAAAGCTGACGGATCAATCATCCCGTTGAGCCAACCACTGAAAAATACCCAGGTTATTGAGATCCTGACCAGCCCGAACGCCCGCCCCAACATCAACTGGCTGCGTTTGGCACAAACCACGAATGCTCGAAAAAAAATCAGGTCATGGCTAAATAAAAATGATGATAATCTCATCATTGCGAAGAACATCATTGCCAAAAAGAAACCACAGGTTTTGGCCCAACAGTCTGAAATCCAAGAACCCTCGCTTCAACCCTCTTCATTGATCAGTCCCGAGGAGATCGTCAGATCGGTAATCGATCAAGGCAAACTCGCATTCCGCGTCGGTGATGAAAAAAACCTGATGATTTCGCTCGCACAATGTTGCAATCCTCGCCGTGGCGATGAAATCATCGGCTATGTATCGAGAGGAAGGGGCATCATCGTTCACAGGAAGAATTGCCACAATTTAAAAAACATGACCGAAATCGATCAACGCAGCATCGAAGTGGAATGGGAATCTGCAAACCCGCTGCAAAACCGTCGATTCAGGGTAGTCAGCCGAATCACGCAGGATCTGTTCGCTGAAATCGAAGGTGCCATCAAGAAATACAAAGGGCATCTTATCGAAGGGCGGCTGGACGACGGAGAACAGGATCGCCTTATTGGGAGTTTCACTATGGAAGTGGCCAACGAAGAAGATTTCAAGAAAGTCGTGAAGAGCATAAAAGCTATTCCAGCCATTATTTCAATCAATCCGTTGTAATCAAGACCCTTCTTCCAACACCCTCAGTATTTCTGGCAGCAACTGCTTCTTTCTCGAAAGCACGCCGGACATGATGTATGTTCCTGAAGCAGCCATCGGATACACCAAAGCCTTCTCGGCCTTTGGATAGGTACTTGTAATCAGGATACTGTCCTCTTTTACCACATCTGTGATCATCAGCATCGCCCAATCCAGAGCACGTCGTTGAGCTGTCGTCTCCAGTTGCATCATGACAGAAGATGCAACCTCATCCACATTCTCCAACGTCGACACCTCTACCTGGCCGATGCCAAACCGTACGCCAACCTCTTCATAGACCTTGAAATCAGCTTCCACGACTCTTTGCAAGTTGGCATTGGTCAATACCGAAGCTCCACTGAACAATTGTTTCCCAAACTCATCCAAGTCATCGATTCCAACAATTTCTAATAGTGTCTTTACCGCTTCTTTATCAGCATCGGTGGCTGTGGGGCTTTTCAACATGACCGTATCCGCAGTGATGCCAGCGAGCAGGATATGGGCGATTGTCTTGCACAGCGGTACTTGCCACCTCAGATATTGGTGATAGACGATCGTACAGGTGCTTCCCACAGGTTCGCTCGCAATGAAAATTGGATTACGCGTTTTTTCAGCGGCCAATCGGTGGTGATCAATGATTTCAATTACATCCGCATCCTCCACACCTTCGATACTTTGGTTAAGTTCATTGTGATCGACCATGATTACTTTTCTTCTAGGCCGTTCCAAAAAGCATCTTCGGGTCACATAGCCAACATATTCAGTACCGTCAAATACAGGCAATCCTCTGAAATCGGATTCAACCAATTTCCTCTTGGCATCATCGAATAAGTCGTCAACATTCACCACAGGAGGTTTGGTTGCCAACAGATGTCTTACCGGAAGACTCATCCTGAGCAAGCGAATCGTTTCGGCCGTATCATCAAACGAGCGAAAAACTGTGCCTTTGTACTGGGAAAAATCCACATCAGGTAGTTGGCTAGGTTCTAATCCAGTGAGAATGATAGCCGGAAATTGTTTTTCAATAGCGAATTCGATATGGCGCTTACGATTTCCGACTACTAAAACGGGTAAATCTGGATAGAGGGCATTCAAGCGATTGCAGTAGACTTCAAACTCCATCGCTCCTGTCATGATATAAGCATTGAAACGTTCGTCATGGCCTTTCTTGATGACTTCCCCATGAATCACTTCCCCGAAATTCTCAGGTTTGAATTGATAGCGTGGACGCTCCCCGGAATTCTCGCGAAGGAAGAACGAAGTGATTTCATCGAGACTTAACAACCCGATGAACTGATCCTCCTCGATGAGGGGAACTACCGAAGCCCGCCTGCTCCCAAACAATTTCACAAGGTTGTGTACCGGCTCTTCAGGACCGAGTGCCATGGTGTCTTTAGATACGATATCCCCGACTTTAGGACGTACATCCTTGATGAATCTGGGAGTTTCCGCACCGACACGATTAAAGTGGTCCTTGGTAGCTTCGTTCATATGCCCACAACGGATAGGGATGTAATGATTATGTGGATCAAGAATGTTTTTCAATGCTGCATATGAATATGCAGCGCAAATCGAATCCATGTCCGGATTCTTGTGTCCTGTAATATAGATTTCTCCCATCGAAACCTCCGATAGTATTGACTAATCCTAGAACAATGCCAGAGAGCTTGCAACAGGGTGACTATGCAACGATGAATCGTAAAGCCAAGAAAAAACAACTTTGAATTGCCACGACTATGGAGGGCACATGGCTTTTGCACTCCAATTTCATCAGCTTGTACAATCCTGCGAAGATCAGTGCGATCACGCCCCATGCAAGATAATTCTGAAGAGGAATCACCGTATGCTCCCAACTCCAATAGTCCAATGCTATGGCAACCGGTTCCATGATCCAATCGAACAGAACCGCCATTAAAGCTGTCGCTATGACCACCGCAGTTTTTTGACTGATGTTACGATCTAAGAATGAGATGATCCCAAGGATAACAACGGTCCAATTCAGTCCGATTGCCAATGGGACCGCAAAGATTTTTACACCCAAAGTCGCTCCGTAGGCATACGAACCAAATATCAATGAAGTCGCTACTCCTACAATTTCAAGTATGAGCGTCATGGTGAAAGTTATGCCAAGCCATATCAATAACTTAAAATTACGCTGCAAAATCGCAGGTAAATAAGCGATAATCACGGTTGCCATTATCGTGAAGGGGGTGAAAGCGATCATCATCGGAAGCAACTGTTGGACTGCATGCCCTATTGTACCTATGATATAAAAAGGAGGGGTCAGGATAGCCACCCATCGATCATATTTTTTCATTCGCCACATCCGGTTGTCAGTGAAAATATATGAAAGATACCACGCATCAGGATCCGGATTTTAGATGGTTTTACCTTCTTATCGAATATGATCATCGGATTCTTTTTGATTTCCTTTGCTGTCCAGCAGTACATGTCCGCTGCCGTCATGATGGGGATCCGGTACCTCCTGGGAATATACTTGTAACCCTTGGCCGCCTCTTTCTGCCATGAAGCATAACGTTGCAATTGCTTTAGGATGAATGCTGAGAACTCTGTCGGTTGTTTTATCACTTCTTCATGGTGCAAAGAACCGAGCGAACTTTCCTCCAATGGAAGATAACGACGAGATAACGTATTATCTTCCTCGATATCGCGGATGAAGTTAATGTACTGCATTGCCCGGCCGAGCATTGCTGCGGATGATAACGATTGTTCCGGCAAATCTAGGATTCTGGCCATACATAATCCGATCACCTCAGCTGACCCGTAGATATAAGAAAGGGTATCATCAAGCGTTTCATATCGTGTTTGTCCAAGATCGCGTTCCATCGCATCAAGAAACGCTTTGGTCCAAGCAGGATCAAATTGCTTACGTTTTTCCAGATCGATAAACGAATCGATAATCGGATTTCCGCACTGTATACCGGTTTCTTTCGCATCATAATATTGTGTGACAAACGCCTTGAATTTTTCTGATTCTACAGGCTGGTCATCCACTAGATTATCTGCGATCCGTACGAATCCATAGAGGATATATACGTCCTGCCGAACCTTTTTCGGGAAAAAGAACGAACTGAAATAATAGGTCGTGCTACCCTTTCTAAAAACTTTCTCGTGTTGTTCATGGAGCATAATTATCTTTGATTACCTTTGCAACAATTTCACTTGCTATCAACACCATCGGAACACCTACGCCCGGATGCGGATACTGACCGGTATAGAACAGATTTTGGACCTTCTTGCTTCTGTGTGAAGGTCTGAATACCGCTGTTTGAAACAATGTGTGTGAAAGTCCGAGAGCGGTACCTTTGTATGCATGGTAATCAGCGATAAAATCTCGTTGTGAATATAATCGCCGTACAGACAAACCATCGGTAAGATCTTCATTGGTCACCCGTTCGACATGCTTCAGCAACATGTCGAAATACTGCTCTCTTTGAGCAGTATTGTCATCTAGCCCCGGAGCGGTCGGTACGAGTAAAAATACATTTTCACCTCCTTGAGGAGCTGATGTGCTGTCAGTTTTTGATATGCAACTCAGGTAGAAACAAGGATCTTCCGGCCATGCGGGATGTTTGAAAATCGCATCGAAATGACCGTTCCAATCCTTGGCAAAGTAGAGGTTATGGTGTTCAAGTTTTTCTAACCGCCTGTTCAATCCAAGATAGGCGATGAACATCGAAGGAGCAACGACTCGCGAATTCCAATAGGATCTGGAGTAGGACGAATAGTCAGGCGACAACAGGTTTGTCTCCGTGTGATGATAATCAGCGGCACCAACAACGATATCTGATTCGTAGAATCCCTTAGTTGTGTGAACTCCGATAGCCTTATCACCCTTCACTTCAATTTTAACAACTTCCTCGCCGGTAATGAGCTTCACTCCCTGTTGGCCACAAAGCTTGGCAAATCCTCTGGCTGCACCTGCCATCCCTTCTTCGGGGAAATAGACCCCGAGCTTCAAATCCACATGCGACATGATCGAATAGATCGCCGGTGCGTCAATTGGATTTGTTCCCAAAAACACCATCGCATATTCCAAGATTTGTTTTGCGCGTCGGTCATGGACAAACGAACCTACGAATTTGTCCAGTTTCTTGAAAATTCCCAAACGAAGTCCTTCAGTCATGATTCTGAGGTTAAGAAATTGACCGATATGGCGATAATCCTTGTAAAGGAATTCTTTCATAGCCACTTCATATTTATAACTGGCTTGATCAATGTATCGCGCAAGAGCCTTACCTCCACCGGATTCGAATGATTCGAAAAGAGCAAGATTTTCTTCTTGCCGAGGACTGAGCGGTGCGCTTTCACCTTCTCCGAAAAAGACTTTGTAATAAGGATCCAACGGTAACAGTCTGTAATAATCTTTACGTTCCTTTTCAAACAACTGGAAGTACCGTTCAAACACTTCTGGCATGAGATACCAGGAAGGCCCCATATCGAAGGTAAATCCGCCTTCGGCCCATGTCCGGGCGCGTCCTCCGACCGTATCAAGTTTCTCAAGCAACGTGACATCAAATCCATCTTGTGCCAACAATGCCGCACAACTAAGCCCTCCAAATCCACCACCGATTACAGTCACATTTTTTTTCATGCTGTAAATGTAAATATTTTTTATAATTATTTCAATATCTTCTCCATCAAAACACCTTTAATATTGTAGCCATTGCCCCTTGACCTTGAACGAAACATTGATGGACAATGAAGTGAGCATAGATTATGAGGAGAAATTCGAATGGGTAAAGTCGTACTGGCAAATGACCATGGGGCGGTCGAGCTGGC
>JAAYIV010000068.1 GCA_012523305.1 Spirochaetales bacterium | reverse complement strand
TATGCAATCACGAGGGTAATTCCGATGGCAAGGCCATCCGAGTAGCCGTCATACCCCCAAGGATGAATGGATATGCACAAATCTTCGCATATTTATACGCTTCGTTCAGCATTTTGAAATTTGCTCTATATATATCGCAATATGAACGTACTCTGTGTTAATAATCTGATCATACTAGTCAACTATCTACTTTTTCTTCATCGCCAAGTGAGTTCATAACAGTTGTTCGTCTGCGATCCATTCAAGTGAATTTGTCACGATTCGATAGATTTGAACCATCAAATATCATAAAATAGTTATAATTTTAAAAATGAAAATATAACAAAAAATGATGAATCCAAGGGTGTTGAATATTGTAATACCATACGGTCTTTGATATCCTGTAGCAAATATGGAATCTATATGCATAGTAAGAACAAAAAAATATCAAATTACCATTAAAATCATTTATCTCATAATATTATATACATGTGTCTTGATTTTCCCACTATCTGCGATACTATTTCAGTGGGATGGCACTGAGGGTCAGTTGGGCAACTTGGATATTTGGAATGACGGAGTTTCAGATACCATATTTCCCAGCGACAATCGTTTGATGGACGGATATGTCGGACGTTTTGTTTATCAGGGTGAGGCTAACAAGATCATCACGATTACATCCGGAGGGCTCACTCCTTCTATGGGAGCTTCGCCGGAATATTTTTACTACACTAAAATTGATGATTTAACTTATTGGAGGCGGGTTAATTTCGTCGTGACGATGAAACCGCTTTTGCATAATGATAGCGAAGGAGCGGTGATTGGCTCCGTGAATACAGTGTTGGAAACTCAAGGAAGCACCATCACCATCCCTATCGGGGCGGGATCAGAGCAAGTTTCAAATCCCACGGTCACAGGTGGGTATAATGCCCTTGGTCAATGGGGATTCACTACCGCTCACATATACAAATATCCATATAAATACATCTGGATTGACATGGCTGTCGTGAGAACTGCAAGTACGAGTATTTCAAATGCAAACCTAGGGCAAGGCTCATACCAGTTGTTCATCAATGTAACCGGCCAAGGCATTTCTACGGCATTTAGTCTTTCCGGGTATACCAAAAAGAAAAACGCACCGATACCGCTTCAGGAAGACACGTATACATTCTCGGTTGAACGGTTGGGATTTGACTCTCTCATATTTCCCATTCTGGTTACCAAAGATTCAGCTTCACATAGTTGTCCGGTCGGTATTGTTCGTTTCAATTCAGTAGATACCCATGCAAGAGAATTTTTTGCCTCTGATCTCGCGGGCACATCGGCTGATTATAGATTTACCTCTGGAATGAAATCCTTTGGCTATTCACTCCTATATGTCCCGATTATTCCTTCGCTAGGAACGATTACTGAGATAACGAGTCCGAACATTACATTCAATACGGAACAAAGGACTGTATATAGTCCTTTGTTCCCAAACACCTCTCAACAACAGTACGTGCTGACAGGAGAGTTACGTATTTTTGTATCTCCTGACTTGAAGTATAATATTCCTCCTTCGGGAAAGTATACTTCAGTCGTGTATTGTTTTGTGATGGCGGATTAAACGATTAATGTGAATAGTTGCACATAGTAATGCAGAACCAATCAGGGCGGTCATCGCATCAAAGAGTATTACTTACGAATTGTCAAACTATATTTATTGGTTATGTTCTATCGAAGCTAACTTCTTTTCCTCAATGGCTTTCATCCTGTGCCAGTCTCGGTAGATCACCGGACTAGCACCAAATAGATACTCATCTTCAACAGCCGTTCGTTCCATTTTCAGCAATTCCTTTGCTATCGTGGTGACATTGCGTTTGAATTCCGGGGAATGTATCTCTTCTACTTTCTTACCTTTCTTTTTCCGATAATGCGAATAGTGTTTCCATAAGCTATTAGTGATTCTTGCGGGTGTTGATGGACGCCTTAACAGATCAAGCACTTGAATCCGAAAAGTCGGTTCGAATTGTGAAAACTCACTTTTATCCAATGCTGCCAGAGTCCGTCCCATGGCTCGGGCCCATGTGTTTTCCAATTCCTGGCAGAGAAATTTTAGCATATACCACGTTTCATACAATTCTTTCATCGAGGTCAATTGATGGTGTGAGAACCAGTGGAATGCGAGAAGTCTCCTTCTCCAATCCCACCATTTCAAAGGACTTTGCAAATCACTACAGGGTATCAGGAAGTATCTTTGTTCCAATAGCAGCGATCCGAATACTCCAGGCGGATTCCCCCTTTTTGTGTTCTTTAATGTCGTTTTGTATACTCCACAGGAAGGGCTGCCGTCCATATAGATGAATATGTTGGCATTACAACGTTTGAGTACTTCGATACATTCCAACGATCCTTGTTTCATCTCTTTGGTCACAATACGTCCGGCTCTGTTTTTTACCTCTGCTTCTCCTGACCAGACTTGCTCGCCGGTACCTCCTGAGAGGTGAACTGGATCACGGGTAACTCCTAATCCTGCTTGGCATTCGGGGCATACCGGGCACCATATGAAATCTTGTTTTTCTCTACCTAGGGAACTCAAGACATCAATTTCTTTTCCATTATATCGAACCGGACCTCCCATTGCACACAAGCTGATTCCGATGGAGATCTTTTCTGTAAGTATGATTGGCATATGTTCCATTAAGGCGTCCTCTTCATAATCGATTGTATCATTTGGAAATGATAACAGATACAAAAATCGATACTTGTAGCTGAATCTTAGAGGAAGGGGTTTTTCTATATACCCTGAGTGAACTGAAGTGAAATTTTTAATCTAAGGTTTTGATGAAATCAAGGATTCGAACAGCGGCATTTTGAATGGTCACGTAGCGATGGTCGTTAATCGAATGCTGTCCTGTCTGGTTGATTCGACGATTCATCTCATGCTTTGTCACCGCATCACAAAAATTGGCAAAGCTCTCCAACGCATTTTCGCTGTGAGCGTATGTATCAAGTCTTCTTTGGATAATCGTTGGATTGAAGCTTTTATGACCGGTCGGAGTCTCTTCCAAATGAGAACGAAACAATGTGGCCAGATCTTGATTCTTATGGGATGCGAGCAAGTGTAGGAAAAATATGGAAGTTTCCCAAGCCAGAGGATGAAAAAGTTCCAGTTGTCGTTCAGGTGAACCCTGTCCGAAATAAATGTTCAAGACACTTCTGTTATCTACATAGGCTCGTGCCAATTCTGTTGCTATATCCCCGAGCATTTCATTACATGTCTCTAGAAGAATTTCATTGTTCATTGAAGAATCTCCCTATGTATACGATGCCACCATCGTATGGATGTGGCAAGATTGCAATCAAGAGCCTTTATTCTGATTATCATGCTTGTTGAGTACCTCAAGGACCCTGAATCTAACAATCTTTCTGATAAGTTCCTCTGGAATTGGCTTGTACAACGAAAATCGTATGGCTCCTTTCGACCAATGATAGCTGTCCAGTTCGGACTGGACAAATTCAACCCCTGATGGGGTGGGGTAGAATCCGATGTGATGCTTCGAGGCTGCGAAATGGACGAGATTCTCAGTTAAGTAAAAAGTTGGCATACCGTAGCTGATTTTTTCGACGGCTTCAGGAGCTTCCTCTTTGATGATGTTCCGGATCAATATCAAGCGATTTTTTACATTTTCATCACAATGGGCCAGATATTCGTCAAAGGAATTCGTTTTATCGATCATCTTGAATCTCCAAATCAAAAAAAATGTGCTATGACATCTATAATACATTACGCTATAATTAACCGAAGGAGCGACTAGTATGGATGTAATGAGAATTATACTGCTGATTTTGCAATTTGTGATAGCTGCGGGCGCACTTTTTGGCGGGATTGCGTGTATCATCGATCCGACCGAACCGTTAGGAGCACCTGTCTCAATACTGGCAGGATCAATATTCTCTTCTTTCCTTATTCCCGGAATCATCCTGGCAACCGTATTAGGAATAGGTAATCTTTTTGGAGCGATAGCCGTGGCAAAGCGCTTTTGGGCCCAAGGAGCGATCATCGGAGTGCTTGGCCTGGCAATGATCATCTGGATCGTGGTTCAAGTAATTGTCATAAAGAGTATCGTATTTCCCCACATTCTATTTTTATGTATCGGGGTTGCTCAAACATTGATAGGGTATCTATTAGTTTCCAATGTGAAGGACTTCGTCTTGCATTGTAAAAAATTGCTCAGTAAGGTGTTGAGATTGCCAACCGGGCAGTGATAGGATATTCAATCCACTTGTTGTCGGTACACAATGTTCAACACGTTTTTGCCACTATGAATGTTAGTTTTTTCTGGAGAAAAGGCAAGGCTGATGCCATTTGAAATGGCATGGATCTGTCACGATATCCATGACAGTAATATTAACCCAGATAGAGAAGAACGTAGAGAAACTGTGCTGCAGAGGTAAACCAACCGAAACCGATGTCATAGGGTATGTTCTCGTTCGACCGATGCTTTGGCAAACTGCATCGCAGAAATGGTCGTCCCGTGGTTATGTATCCAGAAGATATCGTTAACCAAGGTAATAACCATAACGATCTTTTACACAATAAACGTACTTGGTTCATCTTGTCATCGTATCAATGTGCCATCAGAAAGTCGGTCTTTGCTCAGGTCCTTATTTTGGTTTTTATTTGTGTGATATCCGATCGGGAATGCTAACAATATCCTGATTATTGTCAGAGGAGCAAGTGATATAATGTCATATTGTTGCCACGGATGGACATGGTAGCCCAAGAATCATGAGTTCGATGAATTGCCGGTGTAGAGAGTCTTTCAGCCGGCATCTTTTCAAATTGAAGCGATTATTAAGAAAATAGGGTAAAAGGGTCAAAGTTTTGTTGCTTTTCTCGGTTATCTTTGCTCACAATAAGACAGTTTTTAAAGAGAGATGCAAACATGGAACAGATGAGCTCATATACGAAGATCGTGGCTACGATTGGCCCTGCCTCGGATTCGATCGAAACAATCAAGGCATTCATCGAAGCCGGAGTCCGGGTGTTTCGTTTGAATTTTAGCCATGGAACGATGACAGAACAAATCAAGCGATTGCGCATGATTCGTTCTGTTTCCGCGAAGACGGGAATTCCAGTGGCGGTTTTCCAAGATCTCCAAGGACCAAAGATTCGTATCGGGACATTGGACCGGCCCTTCTATCAACTGGAAAAGGACGAAAAAATCATACTCACCGTGGATCAAGTTCCCGGTACCAAAGATCGTGTTTCGATAGATTACCCGTATCTACATGAAGAAATCAAAGCAGATTCACGAATCTTTATCGATGACGGATTGATCTCTCTCACTGTCAAGGAGATTTCTGGACACGATATCCATTGCATCATTAACGAAGGGGGAATCCTAAAAAGTCGAAAGGGAGTGAATTTACCGAAAGTCCCTTTGAAACATCTTTCTTCTTTCACTGATAAAGATATTCAGGATTTGGATTTTTCATTTGAACATACGGTGGATTACGTGGCACTTTCATTTGTCAGGAGTGCGAATGATGTAGCTTCGTTGCGTTCTCATATGATTTCGCGTTATTCACGGACTATCCCCATAATCAGCAAGATAGAGAAACCTGAAGCAGTCGATGATATTACCGGCATCATCGCCGAATCGAATGCAATCATGGTCGCTCGAGGAGATTTGGGAGTTGAAATGTATCCTGAAGAAGTCCCGTTAGTGCAAAAGACTATCATCCGCGCATGTCTTAAGGCCGGACTGCCGGTAATCACTGCAACACAAATGCTCGAGTCGATGATGAATAATGCGCGACCGACAAGGGCCGAAACCAACGATGTGGCCAATGCGGTCCTTGATGGGACGAGCGCCGTGATGCTCTCGGGGGAGACCGCTGCTGGAAAACATCCACTCCAAGCGGTCGAGATCATGAGACGAATCGTCACGCATACCGAAATTAGTGCTGAGTTCATGCGTCTTGTACTCGAGCAGAGTCTGAACAGGGACCACGTTGAACTGGCCAATAAACAATCTATAACCGAAGCCGTCGGCTTGGCAACACGGGAAATTGCTGAATCTACCAAAGCGGTACTGATATTATGTTTTACCCACTCGGGTAGCACCGCCAGACGAATATCAATGTACAGGCCTAAAACTCCGATTGTCGCACTTTCCCCTATTGAAGCCACTGTTCGACAACTAGCACTTTCATGGGGAGTAAGGTCTCATCTGATAGCCTATCTCGAATCGATTGACGAAACATTGAAATATGCCATGCAATTCGTAAAGCAACATAATCTGGCGAAAACCGGTGAAACGGTTGTTGTAACCGCCGGGGTCCCTCTTGGTGTGCCCGGGACGACAAACATGATCAGGGTGATGCAAGTGGAATAAAGATCAAGACGAGAAGTGAAGGCAGCCAATTGCGAAGGTCTCGATCTCTCTGGCAAGGAGGCGGTAGTATGGATACTGTGGTGGTCACAGGTGCGACTTCGGGAATCGGATTGGCAATCACGCGGCTTTTAAGCGCTTCGGGGTACAGGATTATTGGAATCGGGAGCAACGAGACATCATGCCTGAAAGCTCACGACCTACTGCATGATGAACAGGTCACATTCCTTGCAGCGGACTTATTGCAAAAGAGAGAAGTGATGAGAATCGCAGATGTCATAGAGACACGACTGGCGCATCCCGATAATCGTCTGCGAGCCCTCATCAACAATGCGGGAGCCTTTCGCTCCTGGTATTCAACCACCGAGGAAGGATACGAACACCAATTCGCACTGAATCACCTTGCCGGATTCATGTTGACATGGAAATTGCTTCCTCATCTGTTGCGAGCCCGAGGACGAGTTATCATGACCTCTAGTTATGCCCACTTGCGTGCTCGTATGCATTGGAATGACATCATGCTCAAACGTTTGTATAATCCGTTGAGCGCCTATCGTCAATCAAAGCTCTGCAATCTATTATTCGCACAAGCGCTCAATGATAGGTTCCATGCGCAAGGCCTTTACGCATACGCGGTTGATCCCGGACTTGTCCGTACCGATATCGGCTCGAAAAAAACAGGATTTCTTGTCACGTTGATATGGTTGATCCATAAAAGACGGGGAATTGATCCTAGCATACCGGCACATGACTATCGTTATCTATGTAGTACCGAACCGGCTCCCGAAGGTTTGTATTTTCATCAAGGAGAATTTCGCCAGTTCAATCGTTTGGTGACTGACTCCAATGCACGTAGATTGTTCAGCTTGAGCGAACAGTTGTGTGATATTTCCTACGATGATTACCAAAAAGGTTGATTCTCGTTTCAAATTTTCTTAGTGCTATTGAAATGAGAGAAACAAATATATATAATGTTTATTATATTTATAAACAAATGTAGGATATTGCCATGAATTATGATACATTAACCATCGATGAGCTGAAAAAAGGATATAGATTTGACAGTGAAGCTGATTCGTATTTATGCAACTGGTGCAACCAACGTTTTGAAGTCGGTCGTGTGTACGATATCGATACCAAGCTGTATGAAGCTGCCCGCGCTGTCATGGAGCATGTAAGACAATCTCATCACGAACATGTGAAACAATTGCTTCATGTCGACAACAAATACAATACGCTTACCGACAACCAAAAAGAACTGCTGTTCTTAATGTATTCGGATAGATCCGATAAAGAAATCGCCAAAGTTCTCGGTATTTCTCCGTCAACGGTCAGGCATCAACGATTCGTGTTTCGAGAAAAAGCGAAACAAGCCAGGATGTATCTTGCACAGTATGAAGCGGTGACTGAGACACGATCCGACACTGAACAAACTTTAGTGCCGATTCATGCCAATGCCACCATGGTGGATGACCGCTATGTCGTTACCGAAAAGGAAAGGGTAGAAATATTGAATGCTGAATTTGAAACACTTTCTCCATTGAAGCTTAAGAGATTTCCAAAGAAAGAAAAAAGAAAACTGGTTATTCTCGCTAGGATTGCCGAACAACTGGAACCGGGGAGAACCTATACCGAGAAAGAATTGAACGACATCCTTGTAACGGTGTTTGAAGACTATGTTGTCCTCAGGCGCTATCTCATAGAATACGGATTCATGGACCGGACATCTGACGGGAAAGAGTATTGGCTGACATAAATGGAAGCGTGTAGATCCTCGACATACGGATAGATTTCTTACTCTACCTTGAACACACCGGTGTGACACATGCCAAAAAGTATAAAATTGTATTTAATGCAATGGCGTGGCTATTGTTTTTTCCCGATCACATGACGATACTCTTATCAGCACACCGAATCGGTGAAAGGATAAGAAGTATGAAAACTATAAAATTGAGTTTCTTATTCATAGTATTTTTCATCGTCTTGTTATTTTCCATGTCATGCGCATCCGTCGATACCGATAAGCTCGAGTCTGACGGGACTTCGTCGGTCGTTGCTGAAACAACCGAGCAGGTTGTCGTCGCAGCACCTTCGGTGCAGGCTGAAAAGATTCCCGTACAAGTCGCCGAAGAGATTACTGAAGCGACTGATGAAATGATTCTCCCGACAAAATCGATTGCTCGGGTCATCGAAAATAAGAGGTTCGTTACGTATGCCGATGTTCCTCGGTACGGCGATTATCTAATTATCAGCAATGACACGGGATTCTCGCTTGCGCAAATAGACATATTTACCGAAGCCATGTACCGCTCATCGGATACGATGGAAAACCTCATTAACGATATGCCGTTGGAAGAAGGTGGCCAGCGAATCGTCAAGTTGCAGGAATATCCTGAGTTGTATGAAGCATTGCTTGCCAAAGACGATTCGATATATATCGTCAATGCGATCGATACGGATGGCGATTATTATGTTTTCACATGGAATCCCGCTACGGACCCATGGGATGTCGTGATTCCTTTCGATGCGTACCATCACGCCTTCGAGAGACCACAAATTCCTTCGTTCGGCGATCAAATAATTATTTCCAATTCAACGGCAAACTCCCTCGAGAAACTGTACATAGAAATTCAATCGCTAGAGGGTGATGATGTTTCTATGGTAAACATATTGGATACCATGCTGTTGGCACCGGCGATGACGATTGAAATCTCAATCTCAGACATGCCGTGGGTATCGGATCAATTAGGGGAAAACGCATCGGAGATAGTGATTATTACCGCATTTGCCGCTGATGGTACCATGTACCAAAAATATTGGTATCCCGCATATGATAATTGGTACATCGAATTCACTTCGTACGACATGGTGTTGTCCCAAGGCAATCTTTCAGGACCTCATGTTCTTGAGATCGAGAATACTACCGATACACATATCTGGTATGTGCACCTTGTTACAAAAGACATGTTGGATAGCCAGGTCTATGGGGAAGACATGCTTGATATGACTACGGTGTTGGAAACGGGACAGACTTTGATGTTCGACCTGTCCCAACACGAACTCTTTCCGATTTTTCTCAGTGTTGTTCCGACCGAACCCTTGTACCTGGTAGGCATTGATGCCTCAGGGGATGCGTATCATCTGCCATGGGACCCGAACACCGACGAGTGGAACGTGCGATTTGAAAATTCACATTTGTTTGTCGGAAGCCGTCCCGAGGCCACATACGATTATTCGCCTCTTCGATTGATTAATAACACGGGTAACGATATTTGGTTTGTCTATTTGGCTACCGAAGAGATGCGTTCCGGTAATGATGAGGGATCGGATGTGCTAAAAGACCAACTTCTGTTCGATGGAGAGTGGGTGGACATCATACCCGAATCGTTTCAATGGGTGAGGGACGAACTCATTACGAATCCAGAGGCAAGCCTGTATGTGACCGCTTATTCGTACGATGATACTATGTATGAATTCAAGTGGGCTCCGTCTATCGATGGGTGGGAAATAGTGATACATGGCGCTGTCGAGGCAGTAGAATGATTGTCGGAACCAAATTTTTCGTGTAATCGGACATAGCTTCTCTTGATGTATGTATTGAAAAACCCACTCTGTGCGTAGTGTGGGCAAATGTACTTTTTTAGTTATTTCTTTGCACGACGCGTAAACATAATATATTTACTTGTTAAGCGGCATTATCTATTAACTATTATTAATAAATATATATATATGAATAAATAAAAATATAATAAATATTTCTTGACAGAACATTAATAGGAGATTGATAATAATACTTAGTTCGGAGGTCGAATTAAGTTGACAATCGGTGACAATGGTTTTATCAAAGAATTGAATTACAAGACAGTGTTGGACACGATTAGAACCAAAGGTGCTGTGAGCAGGGCAGACGTATCTCGGCTTACTGGATTGACACGCTCGACATGCACGGTTATCTGTGATCGAATGCTCAAGCAAGGAATCATTATCGAGACAGGAACGGTCGGTTCTACGGGAGGACGCCCGCCAATCTTGTTACAGATCAATAACCGTGCTGGCGCGGTATTGGGATTGAAGATGATGGAAGACATGATCGCTGGTGCGACGGTGGACCTTGGTGGAAATATCATCCAGCAGCAATCATGGGAAATGCGACCCGGGTTGGATATGGAAACATATTTGCCCCGCTTTGAGGAATTCGTTCAGGATATCATCGGAAAGCACCGTAATTCCTATCCTCTGATACCGATGCTCGGCATCGGTATCGGCGTTGGCGGTCGGGTGTCTTCGGATGGGGTGTTGATTAAAAGTTCGGTATTGGGATGGCGTGATGTTTCGTTAAAGAAAAGACTTCAAAAACGATTTTCAATGCCGGTCCACATTGAAAACGATGTGAATACGTTCGCTATCGGTGAAAAATTCTTCGGTGCCGGGGTACACTATGAAAATTTCCTTAGTCTGTCGGTAGGAGAAGGAATCGGGCTTGGAATCATCATTGACGGAAAGTTGTTCGCGGGGTCCCACCACGGGGCCGGGGAATTAGGACATACACGTATTTCATTTGATTCTCAAGCTCCGTATTGTACATGTGGGAAGCAAGGGTGCCTGGAGTCATTTACGAGCGACAGGGCTATCATCGGCATGTACAATCAAGAAACTGGTAAGACATTCCAGATCAATGAGATAATCCAGAAAGCGAGCGAAGGCGACCCTCACGCCCTGAAGGTTTTCAAGATTATGGGACGCTATCTGGGAATTGCCGTATCGTCATTGGTCAATATTTTCGATCCCCAAGCGGTGATCATCGGCGGGGAACGAACGAATGCTTCGCAATTTTTCATCAAAGAATTATCGACTGCCATGCAAGAGAATACTGTGTACGATTTGGCGAAGGATGTCGATCTGATCGTTTTGGAACCCAGTAACAACGAATGGATTCGTGGCGTTGCGGCTTTGGCCATCCGAGAATTCTTTTCCGCCACCACCAATTGGAGGCAATGATATGTATATCGGAGGAGTACGACAGAAAAGAGTCGCCATTCTCCTGTTTCTAGCACCGGCCGTCGTCGCTTTGGTACTTTTTTACTTACTACCGATTGCCACATCGTTGGTATTGAGCCTGCTTGAATACGATCCTCTCAGACCGGTCTCTGATATCAAGTTCGTGGGATTGAGAAATTTCATCGACTACTTCAAATACCAAGACATGCGCGACCAATATCTCCATGTGTTATATTACATCGGTTTGTACATTCCGTTGGTATTGGCCACATCGGTACTGGAAGCCATGCTGCTCAACCGAACCTTTAAGGCAAAGACTTTGTATAAAGTGTTGCTGTATCTGCCTGTTATCAGTTCATGGGTCGCCGTCGCACTCATATGGCGCTGGTTGTTGCATGGCGAATACGGAATTATCAACATCATGCTCCGTACTATCGGAATCCAAGGACCCAGCTGGCTGCATAATAAATCATGGGCTATGCCAGGAGTTGTCATGGCAGCGGTATGGAAAGACACGGGCTATTACGCATTGATTGTCTTGGCTGCGTTGAAGGGTATAGATCGTAATTACTACGAAGCGGCACGGATTGACGGAGCTTCGGCGATAAAGCAATTCAGGTTCATCACATTGCCATTGGTCTCTCCGACCATATTCTTGTTGCTGGTAATCAATATAATCGCTGGTTTCCAGGTATTTGAATCGATTTATGTTATGACCGAAGGAGGCCCCGCGGGAGCAACCCGTGTTCCTGTGGAGCAAGTATACCGCAACGCTTTTACCTACTACAAAATGGGATACGCATCCGCTATCGCATGGGTACTGGGGATTGTGATTATCATTGCCACGATCATTCAATTCAGGTTCGAAAAATTATGGGTGAGTTATGAGAGCTGATCGAATTGCCTCGAGAACGCTATTTTATCTCTTTTTAACAGCGATTGCGATTGCAGCGCTGCTTCCTTTCTTGTGGATGGTGAGCACATCCTTGAAAGCCAGGGAAGCGATCTTTGCGATTCCGATTCGTTGGATTCCAAGAGAACCCAGTCTGGAAGCTTACAAAGCTATCTTCACATTGACCAACATCAATTTTATCAGGGCTTTTATCAACAGCATGCAAGTGGCGGTATTATTGACGTTTTTACCATTGATTACATCAGCTATGGCTGCGTTTGCATTCGCAAAATTTAAT
>JAAYIV010000067.1 GCA_012523305.1 Spirochaetales bacterium | reverse complement strand
GTAACCATCGCTACGATAATTTGAATCCTTCCGATAAGTAGTTCCTTGGCAGGGCTATGGACAGTACATTTCGTAAACACATCTACTCTCTTTACAGCATAATAGAATTACCTGTTCGATATTCATGCATAGGAACTATAAGAGCATGATATGTGATGTTTTCACTAAGTGCAATAGGACTTGTACTGGTAACATATTTATTGGTTTTTATTTACATACATCTATTCAAGGCAAATCATGTTTGATACAGTTTAGTGGGAAGGATTCCTGAGGTGGTTGAGATGATTATTCAAGTTTTGCATATAATAGGAAGCCTTGGTCTGTTCTTGTTCGGCATGAGGACAATGAGCGATGGCATTCAGAAAGCTGCTGGAGAGCGGCTTCAATCGATATTGAATTATATGACAAGAAACCGGTTCTCAGCAATCATGACCGGTTTTTTAATTACGGCAATCGTGCAGTCGTCTTCGGCGACTACTGTCATGGTTGTCAGTTTTGTCAATGCCGGATTATTACAACTCACCCAATCAATCGGTGTCATCATGGGTGCGAACATCGGAACCACGATAACAGGATGGATTGTTGCCATTTTGGGATTCAAGGTCGATATCGCTGCATTGGCCTTACCTGCGATAGGGATCGGGTTTTTCCTGATGCTTGTGAAAAAACTAGACAAGAAGGACTTGGGAGAAACGATGATCGGCTTCGGCCTGTTATTCATGGGCCTTTCCTTTCTCAAGGATTCAGTGCCTGACATAAGTAAATATCCTGAATTGTTAGAAGCCATCAGCAAACTATCAGGAATGGGCCTCCTCTCCTATTTTATTTTTATTGTCACGGGAGCTTTATTGACGATTATCGTTCAGTCATCATCCGCTGCCATGGCAATTACACTAACCATGGCTTATGCCGGTTGGATTGATTATCCGACCGCTGCTGCGATAGTGTTAGGAGAGAATATCGGTACTACAGTAACAGCCTACCTTGCTTCGGTCGGCACAAGTGTCAACGCTCGTCGAGCAAGCCGTGCACACACATTGTTTAATGTGTTCGGTGTCATCTGGATGACTCCTTTGTTTGGTGTGTTCTTGAAATTAGTTGATTATATCGTTCCTGGAGATGTGTATGGAGTAAGCGCTACAATGGCTCTTCCTGCGCACCTGGCAATGTTCCACTCAATGTTTAATATCGTCAATACGATAGTATCAGCGTTTTTCATTAAGCAATTAGCTGCCATAGTATCAAGATTGGTACCCGAAGATGGAAGTCTGCCTACTTCGTATAGTCTAAAATATATACGGGCGACACTTCAGGATACACCCGAATTCTATCTTCTTACTGTCAAGCGAGAACTATCGAAAATGGCGGATATAATATCCGACATGTTCAATCGATTCTGGGATTTCTTTAGTATAAACGAGAAACACTTCGGTGATGAGGTTGAAGTTCAGAAAAAAATGGAAGACCTCACTGACAAGATGCAAGAAGAAATAACCAAATTTCTCAGCCAGTGCAGTCTGGATAACATGAATCAGGTAAGTGCAAAGAATGTGTATAGTATGATACGTATCACCAATGAATTGGAATCCATCGGGGACAGTTGCTATAACCTGATGATTCTTGCAGAACGTAGATCTAAACAACACATCGTTATCAACCAAGAGGCTTTGGATAAGTTGCTGCCCTATGTTGATTTGGTAAAACAATTCATACGATTTATTCGTAGTCATCTCAATGAACACCTCTCCAGTGAAAACATGGCTGTTGCTGTGAAATTAGAAGAGAAGATCAATAAAATGCGCAATACGCTCAAGCAATCTGCTTCAAAACGCTTGCAAGATGGATCAAATGTACGATCTGAGTTGCTCTATATCGATATTGTACGTCATGTAGAGCAAATAGGTGATCATAGTTTGAATATCACACAAAGCTTGAATAGGCTGGGCTAGTCAAGTTTTTCGATGAAACCGTTCATGGAATTTATCTTCGGTCAAGTTCGGTGTTGGCCCATAATAGGGTAAAGTCCCCTCCATAATTTGAAAATATTACGTATAAGAGCAATGGATCTAAAAACTGTTAGTAGTTTCAAATATCCACTTACATACCGTCTGTAATCATAATCGAAACCATAGCTTGTACTTATGATCTGGAGTATGTTTCGAACATCTATGAGGGAACTCAGAAATTACAGGGTATTCCATGCTAGGCGACGCCAACAATATATCCTCAACAGAAAATTTAGACTATAGAGGAAATTTCAAAATAGCTTCTGATGAAAATCTCACTGTATAAATATACAGATATATCCTGAAAACGCTGGTCAGTGTCGCGGCGGTGCGCCACCGGATCGATTTTTGCAGTATTCACATCGCAATTTGTTGATGGATATAGGAAAAGGGCTCCCTTTCTGTTATTGTTTAGTCACGACAAAAAACAAAACAAACGGAGGCCCTTTCCATGACCCATGGTACACCAACGCCCGCTGTTCTTC
>JAAYIV010000066.1 GCA_012523305.1 Spirochaetales bacterium | reverse complement strand
TGCTTGAAAGCACCCACGGCATATGTATGGCGCCAGTCGTGCAGGCGTTTCGTGTTCCCTGCAGCGGATGCCGACGGAATGCCGGCCATGCAAAGCAGACGGCTGTGCACTTCCTCAAGCCAGTCGCACCGCAAAGCACTTCCCTTGCGATTGGAAAAAATGAAGTCATCCTCTCCCAAAAGATAGAAGGTTTTATCGGCATACTCCTTAAGCAATGCATGCATCGATCCTGACAGGACAGCGAAACGTTTATTCGAACCCTTTGTGATACGTAGTCTGATTATGCCCTCTTCAAGGTCAACGTCTTTTATCCTGATCATCGGCGTTTCAGTGACGCGCAGTCCGCAGCTGTATATAAGCCTGAACAATACGGGAAGTTGTATTTTATTTTTTGGATTGCCCGGGAAGTCGTAAGCATCCACGGCTTGAAAGTACCGGTCGATTTCATCATCAGTATAGATGTGGGGGATAAAATTACTTTTTGGGGGTCGCACATCGCGCAGAAGCGTCACTTTGTACCCCTTCACGAAAAGGAATTCGAAGAATCGCTTGGTGAAGTTGATTCGCATGTAATGGCCGTGATGGGACTCGTCATCACGACGGGAGCGCCATGATGCAGACACTCCTGCATCAAAGCCAACGAGAGGTATTTTGTTGGCTTCCAGAAAGACATCCAGCTTCTTAAGATACTGGATGTCCTGATCGATGCAAATGCCGGTGGCCTGGCGATAATCGAGAAAGACATCGATTTCCCCTGCGAAAGCTGAGATGAATGACGGTCGGTTCATTTCGCATCCTCCTTCCCTTTTGCATACCAGTGGCTGCGAAGTTTTGGCACTGGAAGTGAACATTCACGCAGACGGTTGATGTCTATCTTGACATAGGCCTTGGTTGACTCTGCCGAAGAATGTCCCAGGACGGTACTAATCACCTGGAAGCCGATCCCCTGTTTGAGCATGTTGGAGGCCAGGCTGAAACGAAGCGAGTGTGGCCCATGTTTCTTTTGCTGCCATCCCTGTATCTGTGACCGGCGGAATGCGGCGGTAACTATTGAATGGATGGTCGGAGTGGAAAGGAGCCTGCCCCGGGTGACATGGTCGTGGCTGACGATGATGACATCGTTAACTTCAGTTGGCCGGCCATGGCGTAAATAATCAATAATGGCGTTCCCGACAGATGAAAGCAACGGGTATTGCACAGGCACATCGGTCTTGTGTTGACTAAACGAAACAGTGTTACGTTCCCAGTCGATATGCTTAAGACTCAGCCTGACAATGTCGGAGGCACGCATCCCGTATTCCGCGGCAAGGAGAATAACGAGATAATCTCGCTTTCCCTTGGGTGTGCTGCGATCGATAGCACCGAGCAAAGATTTTATCTCCTCTGTGGTATAGGTTGTGGGTATCTCAAGATGTTTGGAGCGCTTTGGCTCTTTCAATACATAGGGCGACAGGTCTTTGCTGAGGATGCTAAAGTCGAACAGGTATTGAAGCATCTCCCTGATGGTGGACTTATAACTGGTTCCATTACCGCAGGCATCCGAGGCGAAAAACTCTTCGTTTAATTCGATGGTCACATTCTTGATATCCAACATTTTGTCATGTAGAAAGTTATCATACCGACAAAGAATCGAGAACTTGTACTGGATGGTGGTGGGTCGATATCCCTTTTCTTCCTCGCACCAACGCAAATAGGGATGAACATGGTCTTTCAGGATGGTGTAGAACCGATATTCTTTGAGGGGTGTCCTTCCTTCAAAGGGTTCTCCTTTGAGGAAGTTGCTGAGCAATCGTAAGGCCCTCAAAGTGATTCTGTCCTTGTCCGGGAGATTTATAGCGGCCTCCCAACACCCGGTTTTTTCCAAGGAGTAGGCACGTATTGCCTCCTCGGACACACGGTTAATGGATTGATAGTAAGCCCATTCACCAAACAAACGGTAGACTTTACCATAGGTCCGGCGAATATACTGGCTGTAACCAATATCGATAAGTTCGAGTTGGAACTCATCGATAACTTCTTTGATTTTCTTCGGCATTATTTTCATGTTTAACAGATTAATGCCTAAAGGTACTCAAAGCAATGTTATGTAAACAAATAATGCAGGTCAGAGCTGATTAGTAAGATCTTAAGAGACAATATTTACATAACGATAAACTTTACATTTAGGTTTTCACGAGGTTTTCCCGGGGTTATTGCCAGGGGAGTAAAATGATAATGGTTTGCAAAGTCAAGAAACCTGGCGTTAAAAACAGGCTTTCCAAACTC
>JAAYIV010000065.1 GCA_012523305.1 Spirochaetales bacterium | reverse complement strand
GTGTCCAATATCATTCGTGAATCTCTGGGATTGGATGTCTTTTCGATCAGAAGCAATCTGCTCCAGAACATTTTATTCGATGCCTTGCCCGGAAGTAGTCCGACAGCATCGGTAAGCCCGGTCGCCAGGTATCTTGACAATACCACTTTGTACATAGGCAAGTATCTACTTGATGATTTATATTTGCAGGGAATGATCCATTTGCGTTCTTCTACCCAACCAGATATCAATACGTTTTCCTTTCTGGCCAACGATATGGAAATTGATACCGAATTGAGCGTAGAATGGAACAATCCGCTGGCGACCTTTAGTATTTTTACCAAACCTAGAGAGTTGTCGGTTTTTAATTTATTGGATACTATTGGATTCAGCGTAACCAAAAGAATAGTGTTCTAAAGGAGAGCGCATGCTCAAGAAACTTACCGTTATTTTATTATTGTTATGTGCTGTCACTTCGGTGATAGGCGCCGCGCAAACCGCCGAGCTCGAACGTTGGTGGATTGGTAAACCGATAGAGCAGTTCGTGTTCGTGGATTTGGATGCGGTAGATCCGGCAAGCCTCAATCAATTTTCCGACCGATATGTTGGGAAAAATTACGTCGAATCCGAGATGGAATCTCTCAAAGCTCAATTGTTGGATACAGGAAAATTCATTTCTGTCGAGGTCATTCCTTCAAGAGGCTCGCTTGGAACTGAAAATCTGACAATCTATATTGAATTTGTTGAAACAAAGCGTTTGTCGTCGGTGGCTTTCAAAGGGAACCGCAGCGCATCTACAGCGGAATTGACGAAGGCTGCGAATCTCCAAACCGGAACGATGTTTGATCTTCCCGGATTGAACAACTCGGTTGAAGCTATCAAACAGTTGTACGTGACCAAAGGGTTTGATCGTGTGGACGTAATAGCCGACTATGTTGTCGATACACGAAACAACAGTATTCAATTAACGTTCTCCATTACCGAGTACGACTGGTGGATAGGTAAGCAGATACGACAGTTTGACTATCAGGGATTACAAAATGTAAAGAAAGATGTAGTGGATGACATCACCTATTCATACCTAGGAAAGCCCTTCACCAGGCAGCTGTATGCCGAACTTGAAACAGAATTGAATAGCTTGATGATTTTCAGCGTTTTCGAAGCTGAAGCCCGGCGTGGAGGAGAAAGCGGTAACGATCTGATCGTAAGCATCAAGTTCACCGAATTACCCCAGATCGAAACGATCACATATGAGGGGAATCTCGGATTGAAAGCAAGAATCCTTGAAGAAGTGGTCACTGTCAAGAAAGGTGATTTTATTTCCTGGAACCAAATGAATACCACAAAGGAAGCTTTGACCAACCTCTATCTTGAACGTGGGTATACCGATGTGGCGGTCGAACCGACCTATACTGTGAAAGAGGACACCAACAAACTCGCTTTGGTATTCGTAATCAAGGAAGGTCGCCAGAAGAAAGTCGCTGAAATCGTGTTTGAAGGCAATACCAAGCTTTCAGATTCCGTGTTACAGAAAGAACTTTCGCTCAAGGTCCAATCTCTTTTCAACTCGGGTAATTATACTGAGGCTAAGTTGACCCAAGATATCCAAGCGATCCAATTGGCGTACCAGACTCGAGGATATGTCGATGCAAAAGTCGTCAATGTACGGACAGAAGATGTCTCGACAGCCGAAGACGTGACCACGAAGTTGCGCATCGTATTTGAAATCACTGAACAAGACCAATGGTTCTTGGGTACGATCGGAGTAGAAGGCAATTCAATTTACTCTGACGAAGTAATCGATAAGCTTATCACGATGAAACCGGGTTCGGTCTTGGATGTGAAGAAAGTCCAGGATCAAATCGGGAAAATAGCCGATTTGTATTGGAACGAGGGATATGTCGAAAATTCGATCGAACTTGTCGAAACCCGTGACGACGATGCAAAAACCGTTTCCTATACGTTGATGATAACCGAACGTGCTCAAGCATTCGTGGAAAATGTGATAATCCGCGGTCTTGTGAAAACCAAACCATACGTACTCGAACGAGAACTCGTGCTTTCTAGCGGAGATGTCTTCAGCAAAGAAAAGTATATCAATAGCGCTCAAAACCTTTACAACACCGGATTGCTTACCAATGTCGTGCCAAATATTAGTTACGGTTCGGAGGAAAATTCTTTGGTGGTTACCTATGACGTTACCGAAGGCAACCAGATGAATATCGGTTTCGGAGTAACGTTCGGCGGAACGGTTGAAGGATTCCCCGTATCCGGATTCCTTTCATGGTCCGATACCAATCTCTGGGGAACGGGGCGTGATTTTTCAATAGCGACAGAACTTGCCCCCGATAGTCAAAACCTTACGCTCATGTTTAGCGACGGGTGGGTCAAGGACAAGCGATGGAGCAATTCCATCAATGTGTCGGTTGAGCACAGTGCTTTTTCCAACGGACTTATACTTGCCGGCAATTCTCCCGATACGAGTAACCGAAACAACCTTGCATTCCCGTATCCCTATACCAGCTACGATCAGTGGGACAGCGCCGGAAAACCGAGTCCGACATCCGAATATTTGATGCCGTATGATTATTACCAAGTATCTTTAGGATACAGCACCGGCTACACCTTCATGTTTTCATCCGGCCGCCTTTCATTGGGCGTCGGCCCGACCCTTACTCTGAACAGGGCCTATTATGACCAGACCAATTATGTACCGTACGATTATTTGATTTACCAGTACGGGCAAGACTGGAAATTCTCCAACAGATTGACATTCTCAACTTCTTGGGACGGAAGGGATCTTATCAACAATACGACAAGAGGTTATGTGATTTCTCAAAGCATGGTCTATGCCGGTGGCGTGTTGGGAGGGCTTTCGAATTATATAAGGACATCTACCAGTGCCAGCGCATTTTTGAAGATCTTCGAGATTCCGGGTGAAAAACCGACTCCCGGAGTCGTATCGTTCAACACGACGGTCTCATTCATGCTCGATCAATATAGCAAGCTCAACAGCAGTGGGTGGGAATGGAATCTCAGTGCTTCGAAATACGAATATTTATATATCGATGGAATAACCATTGCCCGTGGTGTTTCAGCCGAATTCTACAAAAAGTTCCTCTGGGACAATTCGCTGGAATTTAGCATCCAAATCGCCGAAAACGTCTTGTGGGGTGAAGTTTTTGTCAGCGGGACGGCTGTCTCCGATGAGATACATACGATAAGCGGACTAGGTTCATTAGATTGGCATTTCGCAGCAGGAGCTGGAATCAGGCTAAAGATCCCAGGTTTCCCGCTTGGACTTTATCTTGTGAAGAACGCCAATCTGATCTCGGGAAAACCGTTCACGTTTGAAGGCGGGAGGATATTCGGTGACGATTCCGACGATTCCTCGACCATTGGATTGACGCTTGTGCTTGCAATCACAACATCGATTTTCTAAGCATAGGAGCATATGAACGGTCAAGAAACGGTAACTCCGATGATGCAACAATACCTCGATTTGAAGCGTCAGCATCAACATGAGGTATTGTTTTTTCGTTTGGGTGATTTCTACGAGATGTTCATGGACGATGCGAAACAAGTATCGCGTATCCTCAATATCACGCTTACAAGCCGTAACGGTGTGCCTATGTGCGGAATTCCTCACCACGCGGCGAAAAGTTATCTCAAACGATTGATCGAGGCGGGAAAGAAAATCGCGATTTGCGAACAGATCGAACTGCCTCAGGACGGACGTTCGATCGCTACCAGGGAAGTAGTGCAGATAATCACTCCCGGGACAGTGATCGAGGATGAATTTCTTGAAGAACAGGACACGACGTTTGTATTTGCAGCGGTGTTGGCGGGCAAGGACATTTCTTGTTCTTGGTGCAGCCTGACCGAAGGCTTGTTTTTTATGGAGGTGCTCCGCCAAGACCGTAACTGGGAATCGTTACGATCTCTTCTGGCAATGGTCAAACCGAAAGAAATAGTCGTGAATGAAGACGATCATATCACCGATGCTTCATTCGCTTCGGTGATCGACAATCTCCAAGTAATGACTTCGAGAATGCCTGCCTGGCAATGTACCGTAAAGCACGGGTACAGAAGTTTGAAAGAACATTGCGACACGGTAACTTTGAAACAGTTCGGTATCGCTGAGCACGACACACACCTGGCATCTGCAGGAGCGTTGCTCGGTTATGTGACGGCCACCCTAAAATCATCGGTTGCTCATGTGACAAATTTCTTGAAGATAGATCGCAAGGACGAACTCCAGATTGATGAGGCTTCGAGAAAAAATCTTGAACTTGTCTCGAATCTGGAAGACGGTTCCAAAACAAGAACCTTGTTTTCAACAATTGACATGACCAAAAGTTCCGGCGGCGCACGGCTGTTGAAGCGTTGGATCAGTGCCCCTCTTTGTGATCTTGAACAAATAAGGGATCGTCAGAAAGAAGTCAAATGGTTTCTTGATCATGCAAAGGAACTTGAACGCGTTAGGGATATACTCGGATCGATTCTGGATGTCGTGAGATTATCCACGAGGGTGTCCATGCGTAGGTGCGTCCCTAGGGATTTGGTTTCAATAAGCCGTTCTATCGCAGCTTTTTTCATAATGGTGTCGATTGAAAGCGAGCACTACAGAACATTATTCCCTGATATCCTTACCGATGAGATGCTCGAGCAGTTACTTCTGTTGATGGAGCAACTCGACGCTGCACTCAATGATCAATGTAACGGACCGTTCACCGCTGGCCAAACCATACGTAAGGGATACGATGAGCAGTTGGATTTGTTGCGCGACCAACACAGGACTTTTAACAGTAATCTTAATGATTATGTAGAAAAAATTAAGGAAGAAACCAAAATTCCAACAGTGAAACTCGCATATAACAAGGTCATCGGTCACTATATTGAGATTCCTAAAACACATTCGGCGAAGGTTCCTTCACAGTTCTATCGAAAACAAACACTTGTGAACGCAGAGCGCTATACGACCGAAGAACTTTCAAGGATGGAGAGTGAATTAGTAGCCAGCGAGGATGCTGCAGAACGGTTGGAACGACAAATATTCGAAAACCTTGTCGAGCGGTGTGCTTACTTGGTGAACGGGTTCAACGCAATCGCCCAATTCTTTTCAACGGTGGATTGCTTCCAGAGTCTTGCCTCGGTAGCCAAGTCATACGGGTATTGCATGCCTGAAGTAACTAAAGAAGGGATCCTTTCGATCGAAGAAGGCCGCCATCCTGTGGTGGAGCGATACCTTCCTTTAGGAACTTTTGTAGCCAATCCGCTGGAAATGGGCAACGGTAATGACAGGTTTTGTCTGATTACGGGACCAAACATGGCCGGGAAATCTACATATCTACGTCAAAACGCGCTCATCGTTGTGCTCGCACAGATCGGATCATGCGTTCCTGCGAGGAAAGCACGCATTCCTTTGATCGATAAATTGTTTTGCCGTATCGGAGCTTCTGATAATCTGGCACGGGGAGAATCTACATTTCTTGTCGAGATGCAGGAAGCTGCTTTCATAATTCGAACCGCCACCGATAGAAGTTTTGTAATCATGGATGAGATCGGAAGGGGAACAAGCACGCAAGATGGTATGTCGATTGCGTACGCGGTGATGCGTTATCTCGTAGATAAAAAAATCAAGACGTTGTTCGCAACCCATTACCACGAACTTACCATGCTCGATACCAGCGACGTTGAGCTACTCACATTGGAAGTCGCAGAATCCAATAATCGAATCATTTTTCTCAGAAAGTTGATAAAAGGTATTGCCGATAGTTCGTATGGACTACATGTGGCCGCGATGGCGGGAATGCCTTCGAATGTGCTGAAAATAGCCCGTCAATTCCAAAAACGCCACTTTGAAGATTATGGTATGCGCTCAGATTCTGTGCAATTCGATTTATTTAAAGAACATGAGAACGGTGCGGTTTCCGCACCTGAAACATCAAAATTGGCCGCGATGATCGCAAATTTCAATCTAGAACATTCTACTCCGGTTCAGGCCATGACATTCGTAGAGCAATTGAAAGAAGAACTCGGATCCTGAATCAATTTGCCTGGTAATGCTATCCAATCAATATGATCGCATGGTGTGTGTTGTGCAAACAACGATTGGCTTCGAATCGTAATTCGCTGTGTCCTGCGTGCCTGGCAGCGATTTCCAGTATGTTGTTCGTTTCCTTTCAGTGGTCATACTGCGACAGATGTCTCGCTCCGTTGTTGCACGAACATGCAGTCTGCGCATGTGAAGGATCTTCTTCGGTCGTACAGTCATCCGCGCTCGGTCCTTCCAAAGGGGCCTTGAAAATTCTTATCGATCAATATCGGATTCATAATGACAAAAGACTCGCTATTACTATCGCTATGTTGGTCGCAAAACATATCGAGCGCATGTCCGGACACGATATGGAAACAGTAATCATACCGATGTATAAAAAGGTCCGAAGGCTTCAAAATCGCACGTCGATGATATCAGGATTGAAAACCATTGCCACAATGGCAACCTCATTACGAAAATATAATAAAAATCGGTACAATATAGAAATAGTTAATATTCATGGTATGGACACCACGAGAATCTCGCCCGATATACACGATGTGAAGACGTTCGCACGTCACCAAGTCATCGTGATTGATTGGGATTATTCAAATAAGGCAATGTTTCATTCCTGCATCGATGTACTTAAAAAAAAAGGTGCGCTTACGATCTGGTTCTTATGTCTGGAAGCGAGAACTTAAGGCTCTTTTCGGCATTTCCTTTACAAACCGCTGAACAAACACTTAAGTGTAGCTTTCCTTTGCAATTACGGTACGATTGTATTAATGATTATAACTTTACCAAAGGGTAAGGGGCATGGATTGACAATCCGTAATGATTAGCATATGTTGTAATCAGTATTACGGTTTGATTTTTGTGGGATCGCTGAAGCCGGTCCTTTTTTTATGGAGAAACGGTGAAAAACAGTATTGTTAACGAGAAGATTTATGTCGAAACCGCCCGTTTGCTCGAACCTTTGGGATACAAGGTCGTGGATGTGCGTACCTCCGATCATGGCCAATCTGTCGATATCATGGTGATCATCATGGTCGGGGACAGGGAAGTGACGGTAGATGATTGTGCAAAGGCACATCGCATGTTATATCCGCATTTCTCGGTGAATGAAGCGAATAGGGACATCTCGTTGGAAGTGTCTACGCCGGGAATTCAACGGTCGCTGAGGGATATCCATGAATTTTCATTGTTCGCATCCAAACGGTGTCGAGTCTATGACAGCGAATCCGGAGCATGGATCGAGGGTTTTATCGGTGACTCAGATGGGACAAACGTGCATCTTCATCAAGCAAAATTTGATGATATGGCCGAAATACACGAAACATACATTATCCCGTACGAACGGATACACAAAGCAAAACTAGCATATGCATGGGAGGATATTTCATAATGTCCAATGAATTAGGTGAAGCGATACGCTCCCTAGTCAACGAGAGGGGGATTTCTGAAGATCTTGTCCTCGAAACGATCAAGGGGTTTTTATTAGCGGCATACAAACGAAAATTCGGTACGGCCGACAACGCCGTCGTACAGTTTAACGAGACAAATGATGATGTTCAGTTGTTTGCTCGAAAAATGATTGTTGAAGATGATGATTTTGAGGGTGACATCACTGAGATTCCTCATTCAGAAGCAATGGAATTGCATGAAGATTGTGAGGTCGGTGACGAAATACTGATCCCGATCGATCCGAAAACATTCGACAGGATATCCGTACAAAGCGCGAAACAGAAAGCTAGGCAGGATTTGAAAGACATTCAGAAGGATACCCTTTACTCGGAATTCAAGACCAAAGAGAATGAGATGATCATCGGGTATTACCAACGAGAACAGAACGGTGATATCTATGTCGATCTCGGAAAGGTCGAGGGAATTCTTCCGAAACGCTATCAAAGCCCACGCGAGGCATATCGTAAGAATGACAAGATCAAATGCTTCGTGTATCAGGTTGAGAAGCCCGAACATGGCCAGTTGAGGGTAATCCTATCCAGGACCCATTCTGAATTCGTGAAGAAACTTTTCGAACTTGAAATTCCTGAAATTTATGACCATTCGATCGAAATTTTTAAAATTGTTCGCGAACCCGGTTTCAGGACGAAAGTGGCTGTTTATACTCGGCGTGAAGACTTGGATCCTGTCGGGGCTTGCGTTGGATTGAAAGGTATCAGAATTCAAACCATCATGCGCGAGATGGAAGGCGAGCGGATCGACGTGCTCCGCTATGATACCAATCCGATTGAATTCATCAAAAATGCCTTGGCACCGGCCGAGGTGAAGAAAGTAGTGATCCTGGATGAAGTGAAACGTACCGCGATAGCAGTCGTGGATGAGACTCAATTATCATTGGCTATCGGTAAGCAGGGGCTGAATGTCAGGCTTGCCAACAAGCTCGTGGATTGGGTCATTGACGTGAAGACCGTTGATCAGTTCAGGGAAATGGATCTAGGGGCAACAGTTAAAGAAAGAGTCGACGCTCTGTTTGCCCAAGAACCGACGATTGAGCAGGAATTCGATGAAGATGAAATGCTACTAAGCCAGATACCCGAGTTGGGATCGGCCCTTATAGAAAAGCTTAATTTTCATGATATCTATACCGTGGAAGAGTTTGTGAATCTTACACAAGAAGAATTGGCAGAATTTGACGATATCACCGATGAGGATGTGCTTCGAATCCACGAAATCCTCGAGGATTATGTTGATATTGTCGAAGAAGAAGTGGATGAACAGCAGGAATACGAATTCCAGTGTCCTGAATGCGGTCATCCCATCTCAACAGATATGACAGTATGTCCCAATTGCCATGTCGGATTGAGTTTCGAAGAAGTGGAGTTGGACGAGGAGTAGGCGAAAGGCAATATGGCGGATGAAGAGAAAAAATTGAAGACGACCTTGATTAAACATTCGAAAGGAACCCAGGGTACCCAACAACCGGTATCAGAACCGAATGAACCCGAGGTGACTCGTCCTGTTGAGAAAAAGAAAGTCGTTGTGGTCAAGAAAAAGGTCGTTGTGGTGCGGCCTCAAGTGAGGTCTGAGGAAAGTGTTCCGGAAGTCAAACCTCAAATTACCGAACCAGCGGTCGAAACGCCGAAATCCGCCGTGAAAAAAGATTCCGTGGTTGCTGCGGCAGCTGTTGAACCTTCACCACCTCAGAAGCAAGAGGAACGAGCGGCAGCGAGTGCGCAACCTCAGATCGAGTCCGCTGTGGTTATTGAGAAACCGGTATCAGAGCGAGAAACGAAACAAACCGGCGAAACAAAACGTCCGTCCGTTCGCGGGCCTTCGGCTCCGGTAGTACGGTCGCCGAAAAACTTACCTCCTGTACCCGGACAAGGGCAGACCGCTGCTGTGCATGCAGAATGGCGGAGCAAGAATATGAACAACAGTACCTCGGCTCCTCGTTCTCAAGGCAGGAACGGCGGGGAACAGAATCGAGCACCCTACCAACAGGGTGAACGTCCTCCGTATCAACCGGGAACCCGTCCGCCGTACCAACAGGGATCGCGTCCGCCGTACCAACAGGGATCCCGCCCACCGTACCAACAGGGATCCCGCCCGCCGTATCAACAGGGATCGCGTCCGCCGTATCAACCGGGATCCCGTCCGCCGTACCAACAAGGATCCCGTCCGCCGTATCAACAAGGATCCCGTCCGCCGTATCAAGGCACTGGCGGACGTCCCGGGGGAGCGAGACCTCCGTACAACGGCCCTAGGACGGGAGGCTATGGCGGAAAGCCAAGAACACCTTCCGTTACTCCCGATTCGATGGAACCTGTGGCGCAGAAGACTACGAAGAAAGTCTTTAAGAAAAAGCGAGAGGATTTCAAGAAACCGGATAGGATCACGGAAAAAGATTTCCAGATCAAGCGGAAGGAAATTCAGAAAGCCAATCCGGTCCCGAAAAAGATCGATATGATGGAAGTGATCACCGTATCCGACCTTGCTCGTAAAATGAACTTGAAAGCATCTGAGATTATTGGGAAGCTGTTCAAGATGGGTATGATGGTTACGATTAACCAACAGATAGATTCGGATACTGCTACGCTGATTGCCAGTGACTATGACTGCGAAGTGAATATTGTCTCGTTATATGACGAGACGCTGATCGCTAGCGAAGCCGATACCCCTGATACTTTGAAGAGCAGGGCTCCGATAGTAACCGTGATGGGTCACGTTGACCATGGCAAGACAAAACTACTCGATGCCATAAGATCTACAAAGGTCGCAGAGGGCGAATTCGGAGGAATCACCCAGCATATCGGTGCTTATAAAGTCCAGCTAACAGGAAAAGGTGATATCGTATTTCTTGATACCCCCGGACACGCCGCATTTACTATGATGCGTGCTCGAGGTGCGCAGGTGACCGATATCGTCGTTTTGGTGGTCGCAGCTAATGATGGCGTCATGCCGCAGACTGTCGAAGCCATAGATCACGCGAAAGCAGCAAAAGTCCCCATCATCGTGGCAATCAATAAAATCGATTTGCCGGAAGCTAATCCCGATCATGTAAAGCAACAACTAAGTGATTTGGGACTTCTTCCAGAAGCTTGGGGCGGCAGTACGCTGTACTGCGAGATCTCCGCTTTGAAGAGAGTGGGAATCGACGAGTTGCTCGATACCATCCTATTGCAGGCAGAAATGCTCGAACTTACCGCTACTGCGGATACAAGGGCGGAAGGGAAGGTTCTCGAATCCAGGATCGACCAGGGAAGGGGTATCGTGGCAACGGTGCTCGTTGAAAGAGGAACCTTACACCAGGGAGACAATTTCGTTGCCGGTATCTACCCTGGGAAAGTCAGAGCAATGGTCGATGACAGGGGAAATAAAATAACCGAAGCGGGCCCGGCGACACCCGTTGAAATAATCGGTTTGTCAGACATCCCGGGAGCAGGAGACCCGTTCCAGGTTACTGAGAGTGAAAAGCAAGCTCGGCAGGTCGGATCAAAACGGCAGGAACTCGAACGGATGGGTGCTGCGAAGAATGTGAAAAAAGTCACGCTGGACAACATTTTCGAGACCATGAAAGATGGAAATGTTCAAGATTTCAACGTCATTATCAAAGGCGACGTGCAAGGATCTGTAGAGGCTGTCCAGAATGCTCTCGAGAAGCTAAGCAATGATGAAATAAGACTTAATGTGCTGAGGGCTTCTGCAGGAGCAATCATCGAGGATGATATTAACCTTGCCATCGCTTCGGAAGCGTTGGTTCTCGGATTCAATGTCCGGCCGACTCCGAAAGCCCAAGTATTGGCCGATTACGAAAAGATTGAAATTCGCAAGTATAACATCATCTACGATGCTATCGATGATATCAGGGATGCCATGGAAGGGATGCTCGCTCCCGAAAAGAAAGAAAATGTCATCGGTCGAGTTGAAGTTCGCGAAACATTCCATGTCCCGAAGATCGGGACGATCGCCGGGAGTTACGTACTCGAAGGGAAAGTCAAGCGGAATGCACAGGTCAATGTCATCCGGGATAGCATCCATATCAAATCAGATAAGATATCTTCCCTTAAGCGGTTTAAGGATGATGCCCGTGAAGTTGCGGCAGGATTCGAATGTGGTGTCGGTCTCGAGAATTTCCAAGATCTCAAGATAGGGGATATCCTGGAAATCGTAGAAGTAGTGGAGGTAGCTAAAAAGCTGAAATCCAATGAGTGAATACAACCACAAACGTCTTGAATCACGGATTAGGGAAGCAATCAGCATGCTGATCTTAACCAATGAGGTTAAAAACCCCCATATCAGTAGGTTCATATCAATCACAGATGTGCATTTGTCAAAGGACAAGGCGTATGCCACCGTGTGGGTTTCTTCACTTGACCATGAAGCTCAATTGGATAGTTCGGTTGAGGCCCTGCAGAGCGCTGCCGGTTTTATCCAGCAACGCCTTGCTTCGGTAATGAAAACCCGCAACACTCCAAGATTGACATTCAAGATCGATACTTCGGTCCGGGATGGCCAGAGAATCAACGAATTGCTGGAAAAGATCAAAAAAGAATAATGATCCATACTGATGCTGTTCTGTTGCTGAATAAGCCACCGGGTGTTACATCGTTTGCGTCCCTTTATCCTGTTAAACGAACACTGGGGAAAAAAGTCGGTCATGCAGGAACCCTTGATAAATTCGCACAAGGGCTCATGATTGTCCTTACCGGGGCTTTTACACGCCTGAACCCATTGTTCTCTTCTATGGACAAACGGTATGTGGCTACCATCCAATTCGGATTGGAAACTTCCACACTAGATCCTGAGGGTGAGATCATCTGTGAAAAAGCTCCATGCGATTTGCCAGCGATAGAGCAAGCGTTGAAAACATCGTTCATCGGTACGATCATGCAAAAGCCTCCTGCGTACAGTGCTTTGCATATTGACGGCAAACGTGCTCACACGTTAGCCCGAAGCGGTCGATATGTCGAGATCCCCAGCAGGCCTGTCACGATTTTCTCAACAAACATCATTACGTGGAATTCACCATACCTCGAACTTGAAATTCATTGTTCCAAGGGTACCTATATACGCTCATTGGCAAGAGATATTGCTCTTGCTTGTCAATCGTGCGGACATCTGAGAGCCTTGAAAAGAACAGCCATCGGACCTTACTCACTGGACGAAGCAATCAGCAGCGACCAAACAAATGCATTGGTATCGATGGCAAGTGAGAGCCTTGGCCGTCTGCTGCAAATCGAGAATTTCGGTTTGTTAGAGGTTTCGGGACAGGCTGCCCTACGGTTGGGATACGGGCAATTGCCACAAGAGCATAATTTGCGTATGCTTAGAGCAGGCGAAAAGTATGCCGGAATCGTTGATGACAAAGGAAAGTTGCTGGCTGTGGTAACACTAGACAATGTAGGACGTCCGATGAAATTCGTAGCGATGCCGAAATATGGAGTCATCTGATGATTGTACTGGATTTCGACCAATTGCTCAGGTCAGGAACTTATTCCAAGATTCCAGCTATTGTATCGATCGGCGTGTTTGACGGCCTGCATCTTGGTCATAAGCTCATCATTGAAGAAACGGTACGGATTGCGTCCGGGCGTCATGGCTGTAAAAGTGTCGCTCTCACATTTTCAAGCAATCCAAAGACAATGATGGGCAGGAATCCATTTGACAAGCCATTGATGTCATTACGTCAGAGTACAGATTTCTTTGCCAAACTAGGAATTGATTTCCTCGTCGTGATTGACTTTTCTCCTGATTTCAGTAAACTGACTGGTGAGGCTTTTATCGCTAAAACGTGCAGTATTTTTGCAGTCAAGGCAATCGTGGTCGGGAGCAATTTCCGTTGCGGTTCGCATGCATCGGCCGGACCCGGTGAAATCAGATCGTTATTGGGCCTTTATGCGAAGGATGCGACGGTGATCGTGCCTGACATGTATCGGTTGCCGGATGGAACCGAAGCAAGCAGCACATTGGTGCGAAAAAATCTTACAACTGGTGATGTCGTACAGGTTGCGGCATTGCTTGGCAGGAACTATTCGTTGGACTTGGCCCAAATTCCTCCAAGTATCGGCGGATACTCACTGCAATTTCCTATCGGTTCGTTCGTACAACTCCTGCCGCCACCAGGTATGTATGAAGCGAAGCTGATGAAAAGCGACAAGTCGCATATTCCGGTGCGGTTATGTGTTGATGAAGAGTTTCTTGTATTGACACCCACGGAAGAAGCAACACGGATTGTCGGTGTTTCGAACTTCGCCAAGGGCGATAGGTATGATAGCGTTGAAATTATAAAGGAGTTGCCTTAAGTATGTTGACGAAAGAATCCAAGTCCCAGATTATCACCGAATTCGGTGGTGAACCGACAAATACCGGTGCGGCAGAAGTGCAGATTGCATTGCTGACTGCCCGCATCCGTGACCTCCAGGGGCATTTTGACAAATTCCCCAAAGACCATTCCAGCCGAAGGGGTCTGCTGAAAATGGTTGGAGCTCGGCGGCGATTGCTTAAATATGTCAGGGAAAATGACGTTGAAAAATATCGTTCGTTACTCCAGCAACTTGATTTGAGAAAGTAGTGTCGGGAGTATGTTTTGTTTGATTCAGCTCCGGATTCCAGACGGAATTCAGGGGCTGTTTCCGTTTTAGTAGATTTACAAACCTAGTAATTGGTACTATAGAGTAATAGAAAAGAAAGAAAGAAAAGAAGTAGGAAGAAAGAATGATTAAAACAGTACGTGTGAAATTTGGTGAAGGAGAATTGGTTCTCGAGACCGGCAGGATGGCCAAACAGGCCAACGGAGCCGTGTTCGCCCAATATGAGGGGAGTGCGGTTCTTGCTACCGTATGTTGTGGGAGTTATCCTGACGAAAGTCTCGATTATGTCCCTTTGCAAGTCGAATATAATGAGAAATATTATGCTGCGGGAAAAATTCCGGGTGGTTTCTTGAAACGAGAAGGTCGGCCAAAAGACAAAGAAATCCTGGTAAGCCGATTGATTGACCGTCCGATGCGGCCTTTGTTTGACAAAGCATTCGGTCGTGAAATCCAAATCGTACCGACGGTTGTCAGTTCAGATATGGTTAACCCGCCTGATATCATTTCCATGATTGCCTCTTCGGCAGCGGTATGCATTTCAGATATTCCGTTCAACGGACCGGTGGCTGCAGTACGTATCGGCTGTATCGGTGGCAAATATATCGTCAACCCGACCTTCCAACAGGTTGAGGAGAGTGAACTTGAGATCGTTGTGGCTGGAACGGAAGATGGCATCACGATGGTCGAAGGCGGTGCCAAGCAAGTCTCAGAAGAGATGATGCTCAAGGCTATCGAAACAGCGCAACCGGTGATTACCCAATTATGCCAGGCACAGCGAGAGCTGGTTGCATTGGTAGGAAAAGAGAAGTTGCCGATCATTGAAAAGGTGGAGGATAATTCCTTTCTCGACCCTATCAGAGAATATGCATATCCGTTGTACAAAGAAGCAAGTTTTGTCAAAGGTAAGATGAACCGCTACGCTGCGATAGCGAAGGTGAAAGAGCAAGTGAATGAAAAATTCGCCCTGATCATCGAGGAAAGCGGAAAACCTGAAAAGGTTGCCGCCATGTATGAGGATCTTGAATACTCCATTCTGAGATCATCGATACTTAACGATGGGGTTCGCACCGATGGCCGAAAAGTTGACGAAATCAGACAGATAACTTGCGAGGTCGGCATTTTGCCAAGAACACACGGTAGTGCACTTTTTACCCGTGGGGAAACTCAAAGCCTCGCCACAACTACGTTGGGGACTGTCAATGACGAACAGATGTTCGATACCATTGACGGTGACAAGCATTATGCCAACTTTATGTTGCATTATAATTTCCCTCCGTTCTCAGTTGGAGAAACGGGGAGATTGTCGACCGGTAGGCGTGAAATCGGCCACGGGCATCTTGCCCAGCGAGCGTTGGAGGCAATTATCCCCCCGAAGAATGAGTTTCCGTATACAGTCCGTATCGTATCCGAGATTCTTGAATCAAACGGATCTTCTTCGATGGCATCGGTGTGTGGCGGTTGTCTGTCACTGATGGATGCCGGAGTGAAAATCCTTCAACCGGTCGCTGGTATCGCCATGGGCTTGATCACTGAAGGAAAAGATTATTCAAAGTACGTCGTTCTCAGTGATATCCTTGGTGAAGAGGATCATCTCGGGGATATGGACTTTAAGGTCGCCGGTACCCGCGAGGGTATCACCGCGTTCCAGATGGATATAAAAATTGCCGGCGTAACCAGCGAGATCATGTCCAAGGCGTTGGATCAAGCGAAACGTGGCAGGATGCATATCCTGGATATCATGTCGAAGGCCATTCAAACCCCGCGCAGTGACATATCTGAATATGCCCCGAAAATCCTCACCATGAAAGTCGATGAGGAAAAAATTGGTGCGGTGATCGGTACCGGTGGCAAAACCATCAAGGGAATCGCCGAACAGTCAGGAGCTGAAATCAACATTGAAAATGACGGTACGGTGACGATTTATGGCAAAAACAGTGTAAGTGCGAACAAGGCTTTGGATTTGGTCAAATCTATTGTCGAAGAACCTGAGGTAGGCAGGATTTATACCGGAACCGTAAAACGTATTATGGATTTCGGTGCGTTCATTGAGATTCTCCCGGGTAAGGAAGGCTTATGCCATATTTCCAAACTTGCCAAAACAAGGGTCAATAATGTGAATGATGTATTGTCTGTCAATCAAGTCATTCCCGTTAAGTTGGTTGAGATTGATCGCATGGGCAGGCTGAACCTCAGCTATGTCGATGCTTTGGACGCCGAAGGAAAGAAATAATGGGATCGGTAGTCGTACGAGTGGTAGCCGAGCAAGGCGCGACATTGCCTTTCAAGGCTACTGAACACGCTGCCGGAGCCGATTTGTGTGCATTTCTTCCAAAAGGTCCTCTTACCATCCAGTCGGGTGCCTATGCTATGATACCGACTGGGTTGGTAATCGAGTTGCCTGTGGGATTTGAAGGTCAGGTGCGTCCCCGTTCGGGACTTGCCGCCCGTTTCGGGGTTACCGTGCTCAATTCACCGGGAACGATTGATAGCGATTATCGTGGCGAAGTAAAAGTGTTGTTGGCAAATTTCGGTAACGAACCGTTTGTGGTGCATCATGGTGAACGGATCGCACAATTAGTGGTGCAGACGGTCCAAGCAACCGAATTCGTGAAGGTCTGCGAGGTTACCATAACCGAAAGGGGAGGCGGCGGATTCGGATCGACTGGAGTGTAACGAACATGGAATTCGGGCTACGTGGTTCTCACCGGATCGTATACACCTATGTTATTCGTGAATTTCTCCTTTCGTTACTGGTCGCCTTCATATTTTTCTTTTTTATCTTCTTCATCAACCAGTTGTTGTTGCTTGCACAAAAAATTTTGTTGAAGAATGTGCGCCTGTCTTCCGTACTCAAGCTGGTGATTTTTGCAATACCCCAGATACTTCTTTATACATTGCCATTTTCATCTCTGTCTGCCTCATCGATGGTAATAGGCGAGTTTACATCACACAATGAAATCCTGGCATTACGAGCATGCGGTATTCCGTTACGGCATTTGTATCTGCCAATTATGGTATGTGCGCTCATTCTCAGCGGGATCACCTTCTGTGTTGCCGATATCATGTTACCCGTGAGTTCACAGTCATACCGAACGATTTACTCGGAGCTGTTGCAAGATTTGCCGACAATGGAACTAGATTCTTATTCGGTGAACAAAGTAGGTAATAAGATTTTGGTTACCGGCCAAGTCGATGGTGACACGGTGTACGATCTGGTCATGTTGGATACTGCCGGTCAGTCGGGTGGAACGGTAATCAGCGCCGCCAGGGCAAAAGTAGTGCTCATCGATATTGATAACCTCATGTATAGGCTCGATCTGGAAAATCCTGTACTTATCAAAACCGATTCGAAATCAATGGAGGAATTTACTTTTTCTTCCTCTTCTGAACTGTCGTACGTTCTCGATTTCTCATCACAGAAACAGAGAATGACCGATGTGACTCCTTCGCAGATGACTTCTGCGCAATTACGTAAACAGATAGCGTTACGCGAACAAGATATGAGAGAAGATCTGCAGGTTTTGGAAAACAGAAAGAGGAGTTTGACGAACTCCATAAGCCAGAATCTGCGTGATATGATAAACGAACGAGCCGGTATTGATCGCTTAGTGGAAGTGATACGTCTTGATGATGAATTGTCAAGCTTGGATGAAAGGATGATGGTAAACTTTTACTTACAGTACTACCGGGCGGAGCTGCATAAAAAGATGGCTCTTTCAGCTGCTTGCTTTTTTCTGGTGTTCATCACTTTTCCTCTTTCATTGTTTCGAATAAAACATGGAAGACTCTTTGGTTTCGGACTTAGTCTTTTGGTTGCTTGTGCTTATTGGTTCATGTTATTTTTCGCACAGACCCAGATTCTTGACGTTAGTTTCAATCCAGGAATCCTTATTTGGGCACCGGATCTAATAATTTTCACCATTGCGTTGGCCTTGATGGGTTTGATGAGGCGAGCATGAAATTGATCGACCGCTACATTACGACATCGATCATCAAAATATCGATTGTAAGTATAGCATTGATAGTCTTGGTGATGACGCTCTTCGATATGTTTTCAAACCTCGAACGCTATGTGAACATGGAAGTGCCTTTGTTACAGATGGTGGTGCTCACGGTTCTCGAGGCTCCCAACGCCGTGGTGATTGCCTTAGGTCCTGCATTATTGTTTTCAACTACGTATGTATTATCAATGCTTCAAGCAAACAACGAGTTGATCGTGATTTATAATGCGGGATTCCCGTATCGTCGATTAATAGTGTCTTGCATAGTCTTGGCATTGTTAGCTTCGTTATTCCAATTTGCTTTCAATGAAACAGTCGCAATCAATGCTTCAAGAGAGAAACAGTTACTGTCAAAAGATTTGTTCGGTATCGGTACAGCCTACGACAACAGAAATGTTACCTTGCGTTCGGAAGATGGCAGGTATGTTATCCACGCAGGTAGGTATTATGATGAAAGCCTGATGATCACTAATGTCACAGTGGTGTTTGTTAATGAAGACGGTTCAATAGCATTGCGTATCGATGCTCCTTCAGGAGTATATAACGGTCGGTATTGGGAATTGAAAGATGCGGTTTCTTATAAAGTGAAAGAAGAACCAGCATCTTTGGATATTGCATCCGATGGCGTTTACCATAACGAAAAAATTGATCTTGAGAGTAATTTGTTCAGGAACCTGACAGCGGATATCGCCTCGATGGAACTCAGCGATGCCATAAACTATGTCCGAAGGATACGTTATATCGATCCGAATCGATACATAGCGCATGCTACCGATTTACAGGAACGGCTCTGGATTAGCCTGACCCCCTTGATACTCACGGTGATTTCCTGCTCTACTCTTTTCAGGTGGAAAAAGAATGTTTTGATATTGAGTATCATTTCTAGTCTTTCCATCGCTGTCATTTTTTTCGTAGCAAAAATGTTGGGAACGATATTTTCAAAACAGGGAATCTTGTCGCCTCTAGCGGGTGCGATCGCCCCGTTGTTGTTGATGCTCTTCATTTCTGCTCTGGCAGGTATCTTTGTAAGGAAGTGAAACAATTGGATAAGATTTTTCGTTTGAAACATAAGGACAACTCCAGTTTAGCAAGGACCGGATGGATCGATCTGCCTCACGGAACCATACGGACACCGGCATTCATGCCGGTAGGTACCAACGGGACAGTGAAAGGAATCCATCACGATGATGTTGCCTCGATCGGTTATGAAATCATTTTGGCGAATACCTATCACCTCTATCTGAGGCCCGGAACAAAAGTACTCTCTCATTTCGGGGGACTGCATCCATTTAGCAACTGGAATCGTAATATTCTTACCGACAGTGGCGGATTCCAAGTGTTCAGTCTGTCGAAATTCAGAAAAATCAAGGAGGAGGGAGTCTCTTTTCAAAGTCACATTGACGGATCCAGGCATTTTCTCACACCCGAGGATGTGGTGGATATCCAAAGGATTATCGGTAGCGATATCCTTATGTGTCTCGATGTGTGCACCCCTGCCGATCTTGAATATCGCAAAGCGAGACAAGCTTGGGAAATAACCAGACAATGGGCGGTGCGATCATTGGAACGAAGGAAATTTCATGAAGATTTCAAAGGAAACCTTTTCGGTATCGTCCAAGGTAATTTCTATAAAGACCTCCGCAAAGAAAGTGCTGAAACAATCGGGAGCATGGATTTCCCCGGAGTCGCGATAGGAGGCCTGTCGGTAGGAGAAGAACCCGCGGTATTCTCTGATTTCTTGGCTTTTACCACAGAATTCCTTCCTTTGGACAAACCGCGTTATGTGATGGGAATCGGATCACCCGATTATATTCTGGATGCGGTAGCGAACGGCATCGATCTGTTTGATTGTGTCTTGGCCACTCGGACCGCACGGAATGGTTCGGTATTCACTGAAAGGGGAATGATTCAACTTAAAAGGGCGGAACATGAATTCAAGGACGAACCCATATCGGAAGGATGCGCGTGTACCGCATGTACCAAATATTCGAAAGGATATCTTCGGCATCTGTTCAAAGCCCAGGAGATGCTGGGAGGGATGTTGGCAACCGAACATAATCTCACTTTCCTGTACAGGATGATGGAACAAATCCGTGAAGCAGTGGACAACGATGTCTTTGCACAATATAAACGCGATTTCATCAGCAAGTACTATGGCAGATAGCAACCGAACCGACAAAAGAAAGCACATGGTCAACTCGACTATCGTGATGTGTTGCACATTGCTGTCACGGCTCCTTGGTATCGTGAAGGCACGTGTGATAGCCGTGCATTTTGGGATGACGGGTGTCGCAGATGTCATAAACTTCACGTTCAATGTTCCCAATAATTTCAGAAAGCTTTTTGCAGAAGGAGCCCTTAACAGTGCATATATCCCCGTCTTCGCTGCCAGCATCGCTACCGAAGATTCCAATCGCTCGGTGTCTAGGGCTTTACTTGCGAGGATACAAGGTTTTCAATTACTGATTTTTTCCCCTATGGTGTTACTTACTTGGTTTTTCCGTGAACCGATCATACGCTTTTTAAGCGATTTCACCGACTCCGGACAAATAAGACTTTCAGCGGACCTGTTGTTCTATTTCATGATATTTTTACTTACCATTTCACTTTCATCAATCTATCAAGGCGTGCTGCAATGTCACGGATCGTTTTTCGTGGCATCGGCAGCCCCCCTTTCATTTTCTTTATCTGTCATCGCCAGTGTTACATTACTTTCTCAATCCATCGGTGCTTTCTCCATGGCTGTAGGCACTATTACCGGAGGAATCTTACAAGGAACGATCTCACTTTTGGGATTGCGAAGGTTCGGTTATGGTGCTGCTATCTCCTTCAGGTTCAATGAAAAACAATTCAAGCAAGTGATGCGTGCATGGATGCCGGTGACCCTTGGTGCGGTCGTTCAGATGCTCGGTCAGCAAGTCGCTTTCTTTTTTGCCAGCACATTGCCGACAGGAAGCATTACCGCATTCAGCAACGCAATCATATTCTGGCAAACTCCTTATGGCATCTTCTTTACTGCTATCGCTACCGTTTATTTTCCTGCGCTCGTAACTGCTTCAAAAACAGTAGACCATGATCAAGCTGTTGGCAATCTTGTCAGAGAAGGTTTGGCCAATCTTGCGACGTTCTTGATCCCTTCGGCAATTTTATTGGTGACCCTTCGTCATGAGACGGTTGCAGTGATTTTGCAAGGGGGCTTGTTCACGGTGGCTGATACGTTATTAACCGCCAAAGTGCTACTTTGGTATGCAGTCGGTATGTTGGCGGTGGCTTGGTTTGGGTTTTTGCAGCGTGTTAATTTTGCCTTGTTACGTTTCAGGCACGTACTGTCGATAGTGACACTCGTTATCGTTCTTGATATCGGATTGACATGGATCATGGTGGCCAATCATGTTGGAATAGAAGCGTTGAGTATTGCCAATTCAATTGCCTATTTCGTCGGAGTCATCGTGTTTGCCGTGACATCCAAAGGATTGTTAACGACATTCAGGTTACGGCAATTCTTGTTGGCGATAGGAAAAATTGGATTGGCCAATCTCCCATTGGTGATCTGTGGAATAATGTATACCAGGATTGCCAATAATTGGTGGATTTCAGGGACGACGCTACCGAATGTTCTTTATCTGGTACTTTTATACCTAGCCGCAATACTCATAGTATTTGTGTCCTACAGGATTGCCCGGATCGAATTTCTCGACGTCTTAAGAAAGAGAAGATCCAGATCATCGAAGTAAGTGAAAATACTTCGGCTTGTGTTAGCCCGCCATGAGAGGAGCGCATAACGGTATGGATGCCCGCCCTTGATGGCGAATCACATGATCAAGCAGCGTGCTATCGCTTTTCCCTGGGGTGAGAAAAAACATTGGATTGCCGCAGCATTATGCTCTTCGTCGTCCCATTCACAGTATGAAGGACTTTTGTCTGCTAACGCTGCACATACTCATGGAACAT
>JAAYIV010000064.1 GCA_012523305.1 Spirochaetales bacterium | reverse complement strand
TTACGCAATTCCTCCTTCGGTATTACTAAATAAGTTATACCATGTATGGCAAGTGATTGAAAGGGGTTATAAATGATATTCTTACAATAAGTACCAATCTGAACATACTCTCTTTATTTACTTACAATTAAAATCTTTATCCTTTTCAATTTATAAAATTTAACTAGAAAAATGACAATTTCCTAAAGAATTAATTAGGCAGAAAAATGAATTACGCATACAGGAGAAAAACAAAGATTAATACTATAAAACACATCCTGCCAGACTTTAACTCTCAAATCTCTAACGTGTTAGGCAGCGTCAGTTAATCATCATCTAGAACGCAATAGTTCCCTTCACAGTCAAACTTGAAGTAAGAGCATCTTTGGTATTGTCGACTATTGATTCAACATATTTGACTCCGAAAGCCGTACTCATCGAAAGGAATCCGAAACGTTTATCCAAGGTAAGCCCCCCCTCAATATCCCATTCTTTCAAAGCATTTGCATTGAATATCTGGTTAAAGGTACCGCTAACAGTAACCGTATCGAAGAACATATCTGAGATAGTTGCTTTTACTCCGTATTTGTATGAATGGTCCGTGCCTGTATCGGTAGACCATTGATCTGCAAAATTCACATCGAAGCGATACCTTGCAACCTGGACAGACGTATTGACGGCATAGGAGAAATTCCAATATGTTGCACCATTTTTCACTCCATCCACCTCAATTTTTGTTACATACGCATCCTTGGTCTTAGCCCCGAGAGATAATTTCACATCGCCAATTTTATAAGAAGCACTCTTGTAAGCAAGCTCTCCGGTGTGGGTCATGTTCGTATCGTTTTTCGTTGAATTGAGAATTAAGTTCTTTGCAGCATCGTCATTGGTGATTTTCTTGGCCAGTGCTTCGGCATTTGTCGTGGCCCATTCAAACGTATAGTCGACAGAAAATGAACCGATAGGATCGAATACCGGCGTATCAATTCCAACGATTCCGGTATGAACGATATTTGAGATATTGATTTCGGTCGGCGGTGCAGTTGGTGCCAACGATGGTTTTACCAGCGCGATGATATCATTGAAGAGGATGTCCGGAATGTTATCTTTCGTCCCGTTATAACCTGCTTCAAGATTGAATTCGGACAACTGTCCTTCCCACGAGGTGCCCCAATCCATGAGGTCCGAAGTAACTGACGAGCCAAGACTCTTATAGGATTTGTCAGTCTTATGGAACCAGGCTTCTACGCCATACAATGGCAGGTGTAAGTCAGCTCCGTATGTGAGACCCCAAAGATTCATATTGATAGCTTTTACGATGATACCGTCTGAAAGCGGGAAATAATCAAATAATGGGAAAATTGTTGTTATCTTGTCGACATATCCAAGATAGGTTGAGATATCTACCAGGCTCGAAATGTCATTCGCAAGTTTAGTCTTGTCAATTATCGTACCGGCATCATCGACATACAATGTCAGGCCCATATCTGCGCTCAATGTGAAGATTTTGGTCTTCACACCTGTCTCCATCCCGAGGACAAAGTTCTCTTCGGGTTTCACCGAGCCTACATCATATAATGTTCCGATTGCGGAAGTTCCCGTGGAAACAAGCCTATCGTACCTACCCTGCAATGAACTTATAAAGCTCAGGTTCGTTTGGAAATACCAGTAATCCAACACATCGATTCCGATGTTCACGCCAAAGAAATTCTTAGGCCACGCCGCTTGGTACAGACCCAGGTCAGCCAGGCCTTTACCGATGGAGAACGTGAAGAACGGAACATCAATCTTCAACGAATGTCCCCTGAATCCGAATTCCTTCACCGTTCGTTCTTGGAAAGTAATCTTCTGGTCTCCGAATGCATAACTGAATATCGGATCGAATAATGAAAAACGTGCCAAGAAATAATTATTGTTGTATGAGGGACGAGGAATTTCACCGGAATAATCAAATTCATTGGCGAAATTCCAAGGATGAAGTAGATTCATGATATTCTGATAATCAGCTATCAACGTATCGGGATAGCATGTAAGAATATCAAACACAGACACACTATCACCGAGTCCGGCACTCAATTCCAAGGCTACCGGACCGGCTTTTACTGTTGTCTCACCTCCAAGTTTTACATTCAGGATCACTTTATGGTCCAAATCACCGAACATGGTACCTACATTCGTAGTATTCGCAGATTTTCCCATATCAAGCGTATATTCCACACCCATCTCGGCAACATAATCAGCTGTGGCTGAAAAGAAAGGACCGGATTCCTTCTTGATTTCAAAAGATATGGATTGCTCCGCCTTGTTTTCAGATACATCCACCAATGAGATATCGATCACGGCAGATTCCCCAACCGATTCTTCCGGATTGATGAGGAATGTAAGAAAGTCTTGATAAACAGCAGCTTTTTGAATTGGAACACCATTGTATTGAATTGAAAAATCGGAAACACTGCTGTCTTCAACAATTCTGAACACAACCAATTGCTCTTTTCCCTTTTGTAGGACAGGTTTTTCAGGAGAAAGCATTTCCAGTGTTGGTGCACTCGTATCATGGAGCATCCGAGCTTTGAGCATATCCTTTTCAGGGAGCCGATGGAATTTACCATCGATATCCTGAATTTGTACGTAATAACTGAGCTCTTCGCCATTCAAGTGAACAAAGGAAATAGTAGTCGACCACACATCATCGGCCAGCGTGAATTCCGAAAAGACCGGAGTATCCGATCCCTCTTGTAATAAATAGAAACGTGCTTGCTCTACGGGACGGTCTTGTTCGCCGATCGTCAGAATCAACTGAAGGTCCTTGTAATCCGGAACTTCATTCGGTACATTCACCTCATATGCAGACAGCAACGAAGTTGCAATGCTTACTACTATTACAATTACTATTAATCTTTTCATCACAATCTCCTGTTACCATCCCATGAATGGAGTGCCACCCATTCCGCCAAAGCCCATAGGGCCACCAAAATTGTTATAGAAATTTCCGAATATGTTACCCAAGCCAGGATCGGGAGGCGCTCCTCCGGGACCAAATGGGCCAAAGGTTGGCGGTTCAAATGGAGGCAATGGCATGCCATCGTCGAAATTTTGTTGCCGGAAAGACCCGGAATCTTGATCTTCCTCATCATCCTGATCCTGCTGGTCTTGTTCTTGATCGTTGGGACCAGCACTATCTGATTGTGTTCTTCCTTCAGGCGCAATGACACTCAGTTTCTTCAGAACTGTAATCGTATCTCCTTGTATTCCAGTGGCTTCAACCGTGATCACATGATTGCCCGCAGTCAGACTACCCAATGCTGCAAGATTAAGGGTATCCCCTACGTTCAGCATTCCATCCAAATGGCTCGTCCAGATAATCGAATCAGAACTAATTGTTTGCCCGTTGTGATCAAACGCCAGTGCCGACAATGTCACGTCAGCTCCTCTAACGACAATCATTGGTTCTTCGATCGGGATAATAGCGAGAGTCATCGGACCGGACACGTCAACCAAAGTGGTAAATGATGAAATACTTTCAGAACCTGCAAACGCTTCGACTCGGATCGATCTCTTTCCGGGCACCAATCGGGCATCTGACAAATCAAGCGTTGAACCGGTACCAATTGGTTCTATCGTTAGATCTGAATACCACTTAAGTGAATCAACACCGGTGAGAGATTCCACGACTGCCGTAAGTATTTTGCCAGTCTCTCCGATAGTATAGGAAATCGGAGCTTTATCCACAAAAACTCCTGTTCGAGGTTTATACACATTGACCGTGAGTAACAGTATCCGTTCGATACCATTTTCCTGTACAGTTATCAACAATTCGTGCACGCCTTCCTCAGTAATAGCCGTTGCCGGTATTTCTGTTTCATAAGTGCTCACTCCATCAACGAGTGTAAAGGAGTTTTCGATCGCCACCTGATCAAGCGTGGTAGCAAATCGAGGAGCACTGAATCCAACCAGACTCAACCGCACCACGATTGCTTGTCCGACCCTGAAGGCATCCGCTGAAGTTGGACTTAATACGCTTACTGTGGCATTCTTAGTAATTTCTAACGGATATTGTCCAGTAAAAACAAGTTTTTGTTGTTCATCGAGCAATCCTTGGTCAGTGATTGAAACTGAAATCGAAGCAAATCCTTCAGTAAATCTAGCAAATTCACTGCTTATAAAGTACGCTTCATCACCTTGTCTTTGTATGGTTTGATCTCCTTGCTGCAATACCCAAGTAACCACTGGGTTGATACCACCGGCATATGAAGCTTTTGCATGTAGCGGGAGAGCTTGTTCAGTCAACAGGTAGGTAGATAGGCCTCCGTGTACATCTATCGCAACATCTTTTATAGGTACATAAGTGGCAAATTGTATTTCAGCAGTACCCTGAGCTCCGTTGCGGTCAATTGCTGTTGCTTTTATGGAATTAGTTTTTGCTTCGTCTGGGGTGATTATCAACGGATTGCCTTCACCTAAAAGGTCCCCGTTACTATTCGTCCACCTCACCACTTGATCATATTGCTGATCATCAATCACCTTCGCTGCCAGTGGTATTTGTGAGCCAACAATATACTGGCTATTTGCCATGGGTCGTTCAATAATCACCGAAGGGGCTTGGTTGACAGTGAACGATATCTCAGCCCTATTTACTGTCTTTCCCTCCGTATAGATAAGGCTCAATATGTGTGAACCGGGAATCAAAGGAGCAGTGATATTCTCAATATTTTCAATCGGAACTCCATTTAAAACCCATTCAAGCATGGATTCATCGTATTGATCCGGTAATCCAATTGGAGTTGGTTTCAAGCTTTGACCGGCATTTACAAGACTGCCATGTGGCCAATAGATGCCCAATTCGAGTGGTTTGGCAGCAACAACAATTTTTCTGTTCGTAGTACCGCGTTCTCGTTGATCTTGGTCTAAGAACCTCGCAGTAATGAGAACTTCTCCTGTTGCTTTTGGAACGAATGAGGTGTAATCACCCTGGAAGGTCTCAGTTTGAACGTGTGGTGCATCAAGGTATTGGACTGTCCATTGAAATGAACCGTTCCCTGTTTGTTCTGCCAAAGCTGCCTGCAATGGTATAGCGAACGTACTGAAATAGGTTACTTGGTCCTGTGGAGATCTGATTTCGAGTTTGAGGTCACTCGCTTCCACGGTAAACGTCTTCTGTTTTATCGTCGCAACACCATTATTATCGATTACTTTGGCTGTCAACACATGATGTCCGATATCAGCAAGTGAAAGCACCTTTGGAGTTTCATCATCAAAAATAACTCCATCGAGAGACATCTCTATCGGTGGATTGGTGACCAGATCATCGACATCAAACGCTGTTGCGGTCCATGCCAGTCTGTCACCGGTATACTGTATTTCAGGAACAACAAATGTGAGGTCTGGCGGGTTGTTCAATCTAAAGAAGAACGAGCTCATTTGTTCTTTTGTAATTCCAAAAGCGGTCATCACCAATTTTATTTGTTGCATTCCCATCAATCCGTTTGGATCAAATGAGGTGGATGGGCCTACTGCAATCACTTGAGAACCATTCATCCAGGTAAACGTTGCCCCTGGTTCTCCCGTTGCAATCAAAGAGACCTTTTCACCTGCTGAATAGCTGATATTCTGGCCTTCGATGGGGTATAGGATCGTCGGGGCGACTACATCACGTACCATCACAGTGCGCTCAGGCGTAGTTTTCACCATCGCACCGTTTCTATATTCCGCTCGAATCCTGAACGCCCCCGGTTCTTTACCGACAAATGCATAACTCAAACCAGTGGTCCCCGTAGTCTGGCCATTTACAAACCAGGTGATTTTCCCTGCGGCATCGGAAAGATTCACTTGCGACCCAATGGTCTTTTCTATACCGGCTATCGCTGTTAATTCTTTGCCGACCAATAGCTCAACACCTTCATTCGGTGCAAATAAATTCAATTGGAAATCACTTTGCACTTCCACAGTCACGGAACTCGATACCATCGCTCCTATTTGGTCTGAGGCACTGACTGCGACCGTATGAACTCCGGGAGAAAGTTTTCCGATGGTGACCGTCGGTAACTGTCCTTGAGCGACAGGATTACCATCAACTGTCCACCTCAAATTCGAATAGCTCTCGTTTGCACTCATCCTCGCGGTAATCACAGCGTCTGGCGAGAATCTTGTTCCCATGGATGGAGTATTGATTGTCAACTGTAACGGCTTATACACATTCACAGTCTTCTCGATGGTTGAAGTTTTTCCGAACACATCCTGCATCGAAACCGTGATGGTATGTGATCCAGGAGATAACCCTGTTATTGTTGTTTGCTTTGTAACTGGGGATTTCTCCTGTTTGTACGTTTTTCCGTCAACAACGTATGTGATTGAAGCGATATTCTGATTGTTATTGTCTCCGGTTGTGGCAACAGTTATCGATAACGGATCATTTACCTTAATCGCATCTGCCATGTTGATGGCAGTTAATCTGGTTCTTTCAGCAACTGTCACCTGCCGTTCATATTCATTTGCAACGCTGAACTCAGTCTGGAAATTAAGAGGTTCCGGCAGAGTTACATTTTTAATCAGTCCTTTCACTCCCACCGTATGGGTACCCGGATTTAAAGTTATCGTGTTTCCTGCAACAGGGCTGTTATCAACACTCAGTATCACTGCATCAACATCACGACTTTGATAACTCACCGTTATCGGAGTATCCGGCGGCAGAAGATTATTTACCCTCGGCGAGAACGTAGGCTCGCTCAACCAAGGATCTGCAACAATTGCCTTTACCGATTTTTCCACCACCATACCGTTCAATGTTGCTTTCGCGGTGAATGTAAGGGTTTTGTCACCTGATTTTGTCGTGTAGTACAATACATAATCACCCACGAGCCTTGAACCACTTCTTTCAACTCCGTTCACATACCATTGGATGCTCTCATTCCCCTGCGGGGATGCGATCAATGTGTATTCATTACCGACAACAAGGCGAGATCCATCATCG
>JAAYIV010000063.1 GCA_012523305.1 Spirochaetales bacterium | reverse complement strand
TTCCTCTTTATTGCCTCGAACATTCGTTTGGTATCTTCAAAACTAAGAGCAAGCGGTTTTTCAATGATCAAGTCCTTCCCGGCGTTCGCTGCGGCAATCGTCTGTTCCGCGTGTAAGAAATGGGGAGTGCAGATATCGACGATATCAATATCCGGATCAGCGACGAATTCATCATAATCGTTATAGATCTTCACCATCGCACCGTGTTTCGCTTCAACTTCCTTCGGGTCAAGCTTTCTCGTGGACATGATTGCCACAGGTTCAAATCGTTCTGATTTCACCAACGTATCCAAATGTGCTCCGCCGACCCAACCCAGTCCAACGAGTCCTACCTTATACTTTTTTGCCATATCAACTTTTCCTCCTTGTTAATGTGTCGTGAATCGGTTCCCCTTTTACAATCGTCAGATAAATATCACAGTCATCGTCCATGACGGTAATATCAGCAAACTTCCCTACCTTGATGCTTCCGGTACTCTTTTCCACACCCAAAGTAGTCGCGGGATTCAAGCTTACCCATTCGACAGCCCGGGCTAATGGTATCTCGGCATACTCTCGCAACCGTTTTAGTGCGATATTCAATGTGACGGCACTCCCGGTGAGATTGCCGTTGATTGCCGGATCATCATTGATCATCCGCAACACACCGTCCTCTACATACACTTTGTGCCCGTCTTCATAGGTAAGCACAGTCTGTTCAGGCATGCCCGTCCCCACCAGAGAATCGGTGACCACCACAGTCTTGTTCCGCGGTTTCACCTTTTCGATGAATTTGAAAAACGGTTTTGGTACGTGTACCGGACACCCGATCAATTCGATGCTCACCCGATCGTCCATAAGCACCGCAGTCTCCATCCCCGGCATCATGACCAACGCCTCATCTGGATTTTCCTTATACCCAAGAGTCGTATCGTACATATGCGTCACATGCCGAGCTCCTGCAAGTATCGAGGCTTGAGCATCTTCATAAGAAGCCTCGGTGTGTCCGAAAATCGGTACAACACCACGCAGTGATAATTGTTCGGTAAGATATACCGAATTAGGCAATTCAGGTGCATACGTGACAGAAGCGAGTATATCGCCTACTTCAGTCAAGAAATGATCAACGACTTCAGGCTTCGGATCCTGCAAATAGATAGCGTCATGACCACCGCGGCACCGTTCGGCAAGCCATGGTCCTTCCATGTGGGTACCAATAATCATTGCACCGAAAGGACTGGTTTCTTTTACCTTACGGATAAGCTTATGTTGGCGGATGATGTTCTCGATCGGATTGGAAAGCGTGGTCGGAACCAATCTGGTAACCCCGTACTTTGCATATTCTTGCAGGGCACGTACAATTTCTTCATACGTGGCACTCATGAAGTCAACATCCATGATTCCATGGGTATGCATATCAATCAATCCCGGAGAAATTATCTTACCCTCGACATCGATCATAGACTTCGCAGAGATGTCTTTTGGGCAAGACCCCTCTCCGACTCGCACGATTGTCTCGTTCTTGATAACTACATACCCATTTTCGATGACCAAGGTCTCTGCAAGCACTTTTCCGTTGTAGAGCACTAGATCGGCTTTCATATCATCCTCCTGAATTTAGTTCACTTCAGCCTCTAACGGCCCGGCCAATGCATTGATGAACATGAGTTTGCCCGGCAATTGCGGCATATAAGTGGAGGGAATCCACATGGTAGGACCATATTTTAACGTAACCCATAATGATTGGCCCTGGTAAATCATGTTTCTTGAAGGCAAATATCCATCAACGCCGCCGATGGTATAATCAGCTCCCAAGAAGATGCCCGGCCCAATGGTATTGGCACGTGCGGGAACCAATGTAATCCTACTTTTGAAACTCGTGATAGAATTTTGGATCACCGTCAGTGGATGCAACTTTGCAGCAACCCGGTGAGTTGCTTTTTTCCAATCGCCTTCAGTTGCATAATCCTCAGCAAAATGCGGCTCCCAAAAAGCAATGTGGAACACCCAGCCGATTCCATAGACAACTACGAATCTCGCTCCCTTTGAGCGAAGTTCGCCAATTTGATCCGCGAAATGCGGCAACTCGTTTTTCGTTGCGAAATGACGTTGTTTTTCGGGAACTGTCAATTCACCAAGAGGTCCATACAATGCATGCTCCATCGCATTACGGAATGCCCCCGGATTAGAACTCGGAAGCGTGTTCCCTTCACTGTCACTCCACTCGTCCATGTTGAATCCGTGAACGTGAGAACAATCGACCTTCCATTGTTTTAAAAATTCAACTGCCCATCTATACATACCCATGGGACCAACCGACCAGATCATCACGATATCCTGACCGTTGTCTTTGGCCAATTTGATTTGCATGGCAATCTCATGACCCATGATCGTGTTGAAGTCTTGCAATGTCTCAGCCCCTACCGGACTAAAATCCTTATGCCACCAGCTTTCTCTTTTATACACATCCTCAGGTTTTCTGCTGCAGCAATAATCAATTCGAGACATGTCCCACTCTTTGGGGAAAAAGGTCTCAAACCGAGAGCCTTTAATCGTATTCAATAAACTGATAGTTTCCAAGTTACTCATAATCAAGACTCCTTTTGAATAGTTATATTATCGTTTAGTTTCAGACATTTCGCCGAATGTAACCGATATGATGATAATCGCGCCGATGGCAACTCCTCTGAGATACGGATTGATGTTCATAACCACCAACGCGTTTCCAACCAGACCGATGAGAAGTACGCCAAGGAAGACACTCATCGCAGTGCCCTTCCCCCCGGTGATTGAAACGCCACCTACGACAATGGCTGCCAAGGCATCGAGCGAATAGGCATCGGCGGTGGTTGCCAACGCAGTTCCCACCCGAGAAATCAATATCAAAGCCGCCAAGGCATTCAACAATCCCACTGTGATGAAACCACGCATAGTAACCATGGTGGTATTGATACCGGACACAAACGCAGCTTTCCTATTGCCACCGATTGAATATAGGAATCGCCCATACCGAGTATATTTTAAAAGCACATATGTTAGGGCTACCACCAAAACGAGAAATAAGATTGATACCGGCATCCCGTTAAATAATTGACCTCTTCCCAATAATTCAAAATTTCCGAAGAGAGAGAACGAAGCTCCTTTACTGATTAACAATGCAATTCCTTTGTATACTGAGCCAAGAGCCAGGGTAACGATAAATGAACTTGCTTTTGATTTTATGACAACAAAGCCGGTGAATAACCCGAGGAAAGCACCGAGCAGGATGGTGACTATGACAGCAAACGGCTCTGCCCATGCACTCATCCATGCATTTGCAGCAGTAGGAGGAATTTTCGTACTCTTTTCAATGATGAGAGCCATGATTATTCCCATCAGGGAAACTTGCGATCCAACCGAGATGTCGATTTGTCCGGCTATCAGTAGCATCCCGACACCACTGGCAATGATTCCCAACACGGAAATCTGCTGCAGAATATTTACCAAGTTACCGACTCTGATGAATCTTGGATTCACTATAGTGGCAATTATTATCAAACCGATGATAACAAAGACCAATAAAAGTGACTGATTCAATGTTATCTTGCGTTTACCTTTAGCTAACTTCTCCATATTCATAGCCCCTGTGCCTGTGCCTCATTGACACCCAGCGTATACTTCAAGATTTGTTCTTCGGAGATCTGGTCTCCTTCGAGTTCTTTAACCAATTGCCCGAATCGCATGATTCCAACACGATCACAAACAGAAACCAGTTCAGGATTATCCGAAGAAATGATGATAATGAACTTTCCTTCCGCAGCAAGCGTATTGATGAGTTTGTATATTTCACTCTTACTACCAACATCAATACCGACCGTAGGCTCATCGAAAATTATGATATTGGATTTCGCGAACAGCCACTTGGCCAATACTACCTTTTGTTGGTTTCCACCGCTTAGATTCACCACTCTCTGGAGAATGGTCGGAGTCTTTACATCCAAGCTCTTTGACATTTCTTGAGTATCTA
>JAAYIV010000062.1 GCA_012523305.1 Spirochaetales bacterium | reverse complement strand
TTGGGTTCGCTGTGCCAATACTTGCTCGAGTTGATCGGGAATCTTTTCAAATTGCTCGATATAACTGCGAGCGGCCGCGCTGTCCATGGTGTTTAGGCGCGTGGAGAAGTGAATGACCAGCAGGTGGATAACAGCCAGCTGTGCCACATATGCTTTGGTCGAAGCGACAGCGATTTCAGGGCCTGCCCAGGTAAAAATCCTGTCATCGGCTTCCCTGGCGATCGAACTGCCCAACGTATTGACGATTGCCAATACCCGTGCTTTCCTTCGTTTTGCTTCCCTGAGAGCAGCCAAGGTATCAGCTGTCTCGCCTGATTGGCTGATTACGATCACCAATGTCGATTCATCGACCAAAGGGTTCCTGTATCTGAATTCTGAAGCGAATTCGACCTCAACCGGAATTTGTACCATGTGCTCGAACAGATACTTTGCCACCATCCCTGCGTGATAGGCTGTTCCGCAAGCAGTGATGAAAATCTTCTTGATTCCTGCCAGCTCTTCATCAGTCAGGCAAAATTCTTCAAACTCGACCGAAGATTTGTCAGGACGGATTCTGGGACGAATGGTATCGCGAATCACTTTGGGTTCTTCCATGATCTCCTTGAGCATGAAATGTTCGAATCCGCCTCGTTCCGCAGCATCCGCACTCCATGTGATGTTGACCGGGGTACGATCCATCAATACAAGGCTTGGATTATATACGAGCACGTCTGATGATGTAATGAGTGCGATGTCATTTTCTTCGAGTAAGATCATCGTCCGGGTATGTTCCAGCAGAGCTGTGATGTCAGAAGATATATAATTACCGTCCGAGGCAATTCCTACCACGAGAGGACTGTCTTTGCGTGTTGCGACAAACGTATCGGGAATGTCACGGTGGATCATAGCAATCGCATACGAGCCTTTTAGCCGCGCAACTACCTTTGCCATTGTCGAATGGAGAGCTCCGTCCCATAAAACAAAGGCCAGATGTGCGATTACCTCAGTATCTGTTTCAGAAGCAAAGACAATTCCTTGAGAAGACAACTCTTTGCGCAATTCACGATAATTTTCGATAATCCCATTGTGTACTATGGCAATTGAATTGTCGGTACTCGTATGGGGGTGCGCGTTTGCCTTGGTCGGACTTCCGTGGGTAGCCCAACGTGTATGGGCAATTCCCAAAGTCGCCTTTTTGTTATGTTGTTTGATTGCATTCCGAAGCGCTCCGACACGGCCGACTTCCTTGGTCACGCATACTTTTTTGCTGTCATGAATTGCGATTCCTGCTGAATCGTATCCCCTGTATTCCAGTTTTTGCAGGCATTCGAGAAGTGTTTTCTCTATGGCCATGGCACCGACACAACCGACTATTCCACACATGCCGTAACTATAAAGGTGATGCATGAATAGTGTCAATAAAAGTGAAATGTGATAGAGAAAAAAAATGAATAAAATAATTGTTATTAGAAAGAAACGTCTTGCGTTCTGGTAGTTCTACGATCAGAATATATTGCACATTGTCATTTATATTGATTGCATCGTTAGATGATACATGTAATTATGTTGAAACAATTACATCTGACATGTTAGCAAAATAGGAGAGAACCCACATGATTGTGGTCAGAAATATTCTATGGTGTATCCTTGGCGGATTCATACCGGGAATATGATAGGTCCGGTGTGTTATCTCACGATAGGTGGGATTCCGATCGGAAGGATGTGCTTGTAAGATGCGAAGCTATCGTCATTTCTTTTTGGGAAGACGATCATTGGAAAGACATTGAAAGATATTCCACGGGATAGTGAATATCATTCGGTTTCCCATAGGCATACCTTCGGCAATCGTTTATTTTATTCATGCGGCAGTGTTGGGTATCACGATCATTTGAATACCTGTCGGAGCGACAGTTGTCACTAAGGATCGCGCAATCGTATCACAGGTAGCGGATGAAATCGAACAAAGGTGAAGAATATTATAAAGAAAATAGGTGATGATATGAACTTCAAGGCGTTGATGACCATGCCTGCGGCATGGGATAAATTTCTTGGGCATTCGATTGAGATGCTAAGAAGCAATTGTATTGATCTGGAGATCATTTGGTCGGATGAAAAACTCCCTCAAAACAGATTAATTGAATTATTGGAAGGAAAACATGCCTATATGATGTGTCTTGATACGGTTGATAAGACGGTTATCGATGCATGCAAAGATTTGAAGATCCTTGCACGACACGGGATAGGCTTGGACAACATTGATATAAAAGCTGCGACACAAGCACACATTGCCGTATGTAACACTCCGGGTAGCAACTGCCGGTCTGTCGCCGACCTGACATGTGCTCTGATACTCGCTTTATCGAGGAATATCACAAAAGCCGATGCATCGATAAGAAGCGGTAAGTTTGTCCAGCTTATGGGAAATGAGCTGTCTGGCAAAATCCTTGGAATAATCGGGTTCGGACATATCGGTAAGCAAGTGGCAACACGCGCTTTGGGATTCGGCATGAATGTGTGTGCGTATGACAACCAAATCGATACGGCATATTGTGCAGAAAATAACATCGAACCGACTTCATTGGAATCATTGTTCAGTACATCCGATTATATCACTATCCACGTCCCATTGACTGCCCAGACGAAGAATATGATAAATGCTGCGACAATTGCCAAAATGGCCAACCATGCTGTAGTGATCAATGTTGCTCGAGGAGGCATAGTGGATGAAGATGCGATCGCGAATGCCCTTATTGCCGGTAATCTCGGCGGATACGGGTGTGATGTGTTCGCCGATGAGCCTCCGATTATTTCCGACAAGCTCTTTCAGGCTCCGAATACTCTTTTTACCGCCCATATGGGAGGTTCAACAGAAGAATCGATCGCACGGTCCGCCGAGATGGCCGCACAAAATATCATAGATGTGTTAAACGGTAAAAGAGTCGATTCAATCGTGAATAAAGAAATATGTATATAGCGGGGGATTTGTTTCAGATGTAACAGCCATTATGGTTACTGTGATTAGCGACTTGAGATACCGTGGCCAAATATGTACATGTATCAATTTTGTTTCATTGACAGTCTTGTCCACAATTATTAGCTTTAACAAAACTCTATGTAATAATAAGGGGTAAGTGTATGAAACGTGGTGCTTTGTCGGTAATTATGTTGGTAATCATCATTTCGGCTACTTATGGTGCGGGCTGGGTAGGGGGATCCATGAATATACACCGAGATGTATTCAAGGACAATGATTACAATGTGGAATTGGCATTCAATCAGTTTGGCTTCGGGGTGGGCGGAGCCCACTATTTTGACAGATCTGAGAGCTGGGGCTTGCGCTATCAGCTAGGATTTGGCAGTACCGCTCCAAAAGTAACGATAGGTTCTCTCGCTCTTGATCTAGATTCTACGTTAGGATTCTATGGAAGTGTCGGAGGGCAATTCAAGCATGACATACAAGATGAACTGGGGCTTGATGTTGGTATTGGCTATGCTTTTACCAACGCACGATACACCAATTCAAATACCACATATTCCTATACCATTTCAAAAATTGAGTTGACAACCGGGGTAGTCTATGAATTATCGGATACTATCATGCTTGGTGGAGGACTTGCCATGGGCTTTCCTCTAGGCGTATCGGCTACCACAACAGTCGGAGATAATGAACCGACAACAGATTCTGCAGAAACAGAGAAAGGGTTCGGTTTCGGTGGATATCTCGGAGCATATTACCGATACTAAACAGTAAAGCTATGGTAAAGTTATCATCAGTGAAAGCAACGATGATAGCTTTATTGTATAGTTCTGGATCGTATTGAAACATCGTGATTAGTTAACGATATATTCATAAAGATCTATCGAATCTATCATTGGTGAGCGATAATGCGTCCGGATTGGCGAATCCTAGGTAATTCGAGGTAAGTATATTTCCTTTGACCCCTCTTTTTTGCCTCGTGCAAATGTTTGGAGCATCATCATCCCATCGGTGGTAATGAATGCAACAGAGAATTCAAAAGAAGAACAGCCTTGCTTTTGGGCGGATTGTTGAGGATCAGATTCGGCCGTAGTATTTCATGTGGCTGTTTGACAGAATCAATGCATCCAGTATGTAAATTTTCTGGGAGCAACTTTGCTAATCGATCACGTTCCATGCTTCTTTACCCAACATTTCTGAAATCTTGAGAACAATTGGAATATCTGCTTCGGCCCAATCCACAGAGAATAGTTCATGTTTTGCAAGCCAACGACAATCAATATGCTCATTAATAGTGAGTTCGCCATCAATGAGCCTGCAAACATAGGCATCCATGGTCAGGCTAAAGGTAGTATATGTATGCTGCGTAGAAAGCAGTAGTGTTTCAACCGAGATCGTAGAGGATAATTCTTCACGAATCTCTCGTGCAAGGGCTGTCTCTCCCGTTTCGCCCGCTTCGACTTTACCGCCAGGGAATTCCCATTTTAAAGCAAGTTCTCCGTAATTATTCCGCTTGGCAGCAAACACCTTCCCATTTTCAAATAACACTGCTGCAACGACATGTATGTGTTTCATCACGTAAGGCCTCAGATCACAACATCCTAACAGTTATGTGGTAGTCGGTCCAGAAAAATGTGTTGTTTTGTTAATCGTAAAGGGAGCGAACCATTTTATTATTATATTTATGTTGGACCATGCCCATCCAGCGAGACGTGTCGAACAGATAAAAATCATGCAAGTCGGGCTGGGCGGATTTGAACCGCCGACCCCATGTCCCCCAGACATGTACGCTAAACCCCTGCGCTACAGCCCGAAATATGAATCAGATATGTGCGTTCGCACTTGCAAGAACATAGCATAGAAGCTATCCAGTGTCAACAAATCCGATTGGCAAAGAATGCTCTCCGTTTTATGGTTTTTACCACCAAATATGACATAAGCATGGGTAGTTTGGGAGTACTCAAGGCTGGTAATGTTGGATTATTTACGTGATTATTATAGTTGTATCTTTAATATTATGTAAATAATAACACACTATTGACACAAGTTTTGGATTACAATATGCTTTGCACGATACAGAAAGTATTGAAGCGGTACATTGAGTATGTTTAGCACATACATGTATTTGGGTTTAAACGCT
>JAAYIV010000061.1 GCA_012523305.1 Spirochaetales bacterium | reverse complement strand
GGTGTTGCAGCTTGAGTAGTAGGGGCTGGAGTCTGAACCTCGTCGGCCGCTTTCTTCCCGCAAGAGATGAAGAGAGCTCCGACAAGGAGAATAGCCAATGCAAATAATAGCACTTTTTTCATATACACTTCTCCTTGTGAAATATATGCGTTCCATTCTACAGTACCCTAAAGCACTGTATTAATCAAGAAAAATTACCTCATGAGCAGTTGTAACTGGTATCTAAAACACGTATGGTTTAAATTGGTTGCAACCTTATGAGATAAAATTCCAAGCCACTATGAGGTAGTAGATTATAACATAGCGAATTTGAATATGCTATATTCTTATTTAAAAGCAGGTTAAGAATCTTGAATCCTAGAAGGAATCGAATATGAGAATGATAATGAAAGTGCTAAAATCAGGAGAAATTTCCTATGCAATACAAAACCTTTACCGATTAGTCTATGCATTGTTTTGCATTGTTATCGGTTCGGGCTTTATCGTGGCAGTTACAGAAGGCTCACTCACTGTTGCTGCAATCATCCCGGTAATCCTGTTCCTTCTGGGTCTGATTGGACTAACCTACCAGGAAAGTTGGGTGTTTGATCCGCATGCTGAAATAGTGAAATCACGGTTTGGAGTAGCTGTTTTCATTAAGAAAGAAACCATCCCATCAGATAAGATTAGGAGTATCGAGATAACTCATTTTGTGAGGGGAGGAACTACCGGCGATACTTCTGTAATTCCTAAGGGAAGAAATAAGGCGATGGTTGTGTTTTCGATAGTGCTGAACGACAATACGAAAAGAGATGTAGAAATCATACCTGAAAAAACATCAGCTGGAAGAACGGAAAAGGCAGCTCAGGCAATTGCAGCTGCCATGAATCTGCCTTTCTATGCAGATCGCGAATACGACAATATCCAAAAAGTAACTGTCAGCGAACTATGATGTTACTTCATTCATATAACCAACATGCCACCTCATGACCTTCGGATACCTGATGTAGTGGAGGGATGTTAGTGGCACAGTGTTCCATGCGCATCGGGCAGCGCTCATAGAAATAGCATCCTTTGTGCTCCTTGATTGGAGACGGGACATCTCCGGTCAAGATGATTCGTTTGCGTTTACGTTCTATTGCCGGATCAGGAATCGGGGCAGCAGATAACAATGCCTTGGTATAGGGATGCAACGGGTTATGATACAGATCGCGCGATTCGGAAAGCTCCACGATGATACCAAGATACATCACTGCGACCCGTGTGCTTATATACTCGATAACAGCTAGGTCATGGGCGATGAACAGGTAGGTCAACCCAAGATCTTTCTGTAGATCGTTGAGCAAGTTGAGTATCTGTGATTGGATTGATACATCCAACGCACTTACAGGCTCGTCAGCCAATATAATCTTCGGATTCAATGCCAAGGCCCTGGCGATACCGATACGCTGGCGTTGGCCACCGCTGAATTCATGGGGATAACGGTTTTTGAAGGCTTTGTTCAAGCCAACGCGTTCCATCAACTCTTCAATCCGAGTCTCAATTTCTTCTTTTGTCATCTCAGGTTGAAGCATCTTCCTATTTGAATAGATGGTTAACGGTTCACTGATTATCTGGCGTACGGTCATCCGAGGATTCAGCGAAGCATACGGATCTTGGAATATCAGTTGGATATCTTTGCGAGCTTTGAGTAGTTCATCCTTGGATGCATTCACCAAGTCCAAACCATTGAACATTACTTTCCCGGCAGTCGGTTTATATAGTTGTGCGATAGACCTGATAGTGGTTGATTTTCCGCATCCTGATTCACCGACGATTCCCAGTGTTTCTCCCGGATAGACGGAGAATGAGATGCCATCAACGGCACGGACCGCTCCGATTTGCCTTTTTAGGATGAATCCCGATTCAATCGGGAAGTGCTGCTTTAAATCAGTAACGGTTAAAAGTGGTTGTCTTGTAGTCGTTGCTTCAGCCATTGGAGCGCTCCTGGTCATCGGTATACAGCCAACATGACACTTCGTGGTGTTCTCCCAGGTTCTTTGTAGGAGGGTATTGAGTCCTGCATACATCCATCGCCTTTTCACATCTTGGATGGAACGGACAACACGGTGGAAGATCGATTACATTTGGCGGTTGACCTTCGATTGAGAATAGTCTCCCGTTTTTTGCCTTATCCAATCTTGGAACTGATTGAATCAACCCAAATGTATAAGGATGGGCTGGGTGGGCATATAAATCTTCTGTTTTTGCTTTTTCAACGATTTTGCCCGCATACATCACACATACATTGTCACACATGCCGGCGACCACACCCAAATCGTGAGTAATGATGATTACGGAAGTATTCAACTGGCGCGATAACTTTTGGATAAGCTCCAATATCTGAGCTTGAATCGTAACATCCAGCGCAGTGGTCGGTTCGTCTGCAATGAGAATTTTTGCTTCACAACTCAGTGCCATCGCAATCATCACCCGTTGACGCATTCCTCCGGAGAATTGATGCGGGTAATTGTGGATGCGGCTTTTAGCATCGGGAATTCCGACAAGATTCAACATATCTATCGATTTTTCCAATGCTGCCTTTTTTGAGATATCCTGGTGAATACAGATTGTCTCAATCATTTGGGTTGAAATCTTTAAAAATGGATTGAGACTCGTCATCGGGTCCTGGAATATCATCGAGATCATGTTGCCGCGGATATGGCGCAATTCACTCTCTGAGAGTTTCAATATATCCTGGCCTTCGAAAAAAATCTCGCCTCCGACAATTTTTCCCGGAGGACTTGGAATCAGACGCATGATTGAAAGATTTGTAACTGATTTTCCGCATCCCGATTCCCCGACAATGCCAAGAGTTTCGCCTTGCTTTAAATCAAATGAAATTCCGTCAACGGCTTTTACAATACCGGCATCGGTAAGGAAGTGGGTTTTCAAATCGCGTACTTCGAGCATATTATCAAATTGCTTGGTTGTTTTTTTGCTCATTTCAATACCTATAATTGGTTTTTACTTTGCGGGTCAAATGCATCGCGCAGTCCATCACCGAGGAAGTTCATCGCAAACAAGAAGATCGTCATCACGATGGCAGGGAAGAAGAGTCTCCAGGGGTAAAGGGTCATCCCGCCGACCGCGTCTCCCACAAGCGATCCCCATGAAGCGAATGGAGCCTGAACTCCGAGACCCAAGAACGATAAGAACGATTCAGTCATGATAAATGAAGGAATTCTCAAGGTTGAGAACACGATGATGACGCTAAGCGAATTCGGAACAAGATGTTTGAATATGATTCTTCCCGTTGAAGCGCCCATCGATCTGGCGGCTTCGATGAACTCTTGATTCTTAAGCGACATGATCTGCCCACGCACCATTCGGGAGATTGTCAGCCAACTGATGATTGCAAGGGCAAAAAAGAGGTTGAGGATATTTCTGCCGAAGATTGCCATCGCGATGATCACCAACAACATATAGGGTAATCCATACATGATGTCGACGACCCTCATGATGAAGTAATCGACCTTCCCCCCGATATAGCCGGCAAGCGATCCGAGGATTACTCCAATCAACACGCTAGTAAATGTTCCGATTAATCCGATAGCAATCGATACCTGGCTACCATATATGATTCTTGACATCAAATCACGACCTAAGCGGTCTGTTCCCAGATAATATCGCCGGTCATGCATTTTTGCTGCTTTTATCGAAGCACTTACCGTATCGGTGATGCTCATTTCCTTGTCAAAAGGATAGGTGGTGCTTGCTTGAGAAGCATCGGACTTCAATTCATACAAGGCCATATCTTTCACAGTCGAATTTATTTTAGCAATGATGTTTGCTTTGATGAGCTTGTCGTAATCTTTTCCACTCATATCGGATAGTCTTTGTTCTGCCATCAAGGCATATTCTTCTTTTGAAAGATCGGTTACCTCAGCTTGAATTTCTTTGCTTACTGATTCTGTAATCTCATATGTGTATTGGGTGACAATCGGTTCGGTGGGAACGCCTAACAGGTCTGCATAGAGTTGAACAAGATCTTTTACAGCCATTTTACTGATATTGATCTTTTTACCGGTCTCTTGATTTGTTTGCCAAACTTTTTGGATTGTTATCTGTATGTCCGAAGCTATTTTCTTTTCCAAATTGTCCAAAGTTCTTTTCTCAGCGGCGGACCATTCAAATGAGCCTTCGGCAAGTTGTCTGTTACCCTCTTCCAACAAATAATCCCACACCTTTGTTGCCTGTCCCTTGAGCACCCAAGCCTCAAGGATTTCATTCTCGGCATCAGTAACGGTCAATCTGTTTTGTCGCCACGCCTGGGTATACAGGTCGGAGAGCTTTTTGTCCCACATCAGTTCGCCCGAGGTTTTTGTAAGCGAAGGTAAAAGATTCTGGTGCTCGTTTACAATTTCATCATAGGAATAAATCGGTAATATCGGGGCAGTGATTGCTAACAGCATGTAAATTGCGACTATCACCACTGAGATCACTGCCATCTTGTTTTTGCGAAGTCTTCTCCATGCGTCCTTGCTCAAGCTGTTGCCCATTACCACTTGGTTGAATTCGTTGGTGGCTTTGGCCTTCTGTTCACGTTTCATAAGTCGATTACTCCCTTAGCTCATTTGTAGGTGATTCGAGGATCCAACATCGAGTAGATGATATCGACGATGAAGTTCATGAACACCAGTATGACCGAATAGACGATGACAACGCCAACGATGAGGGTGTAATCTCGATTAAATGATGATTGGACAAAGAATTTGCCCAAACCAGGGATGCGGAAGACAGTTTCAACAACCACCGACCCGGTGATGATTCCGGCAAAAGCCGGTCCCAGATAACTCACAACGGGAAGCATCGAGCCTTTCATGGCATGCTTGAATATGATAAGGCTGGTCCGCATACCTTTGGCTTTGGCTGTACGAATATAATCACTTCGAAGCGTATCAAGCATACTTGAGCGTGTCAGACGCGCGATTGTCGCAAAATCAGCAAACGCAAGGGTGATTGCAGGAAGAATAATGGTTTTCCAACTATCTCCGGCGGTGAACCACCCCGAAGTGGGAACCCATTGCAACTGCATGGCAAATATATATTGCAACACCGGACCGATAACAAAAAGCGGAACGGAAATTCCTACCACGGCCAAAGCCATACTAAGATAATCCACCCATGTATTCTGTTTTACCGCAGCTAGCATACCGCTGGTGATTCCAAAAAGTATCGCTATCGAAATGGCAATAACACCCAATATGATTGAATTTGGAAGGCTTTGGAAAATGTAAAAATTGACATCCCAGTCTTTATATCTAAATGAGGGTCCAAGGTCTCCCCTCAACACATCGAACATATAGCGTCCGTATTGCATCACTAGCGGTTCGTCCAGATGGTATTTAGCTTCTATATTTCTCTTTACTACTTCAGGCAATGCCTTCTCAGTGTCAAACGGCCCTCCCGGAGCGACTCTGACTATGAAAAAACTAAGGGTGATGATTACCAACAAAGTAGGTATGATCCCCAGTAATCTCCTTACGATATATTTGGTCATCAATAACCTCGTACAATAGGATGATAAAATGCAAATATCTGTTCGATAGTATAACAACCGACATAATTATGCAAGTTCATGCATGATGATACTATGTAATGGATTTGTAACTTTACTGCCTTCAATCATAAATAATAAATCAGATTCTTTGTTAGCGCGCAGATCTTCGAAAGCCACTTGACACCCCTGCTTCACATGGGCAAGACTTGGTGAGTTGACAGAAAAAACTGTCTTGGAGGAACAATGGCGCTGAAAGGCAAGCATATATATGTCGAGAATCTCGGTTGTGCGAAAAATCAGGTCGATGCGGAAGTAATGCTGCATGAACTTGAACATGCGGGATGTATCGTGGTGGAACAAGCTGCCGATGCAGATTATATTTTGGTCAATACGTGCGGCTTTATCGAAAGTGCCCGAAAGGAATCAATCGATAGTTTTTTTTCTTTGAAAGAAGAATTTCCACAAGCGAGCATCGTAGTTACGGGATGTTTGTCCCAACGTTATGCGAATGAATTGGGAGCCGATCTCGTGGAGGCGGACGGGATTTTCGGTAACCGTAATTTGCGAGATATCGTGAATGTCCTTGAAAAAATCGAGAACGGTGAACGGATGGTCGCAACGCCTGAGTATCCCGCGATCGACAGAGAATACGACGAACGTGCAACGTTGTTGAGTTTTCCTGGTTCAGCCTATCTGAAAATATCCGAAGGATGTGATCATAGGTGCAGGTATTGCGCAATCCCGCTCATCAGGGGTTCGTTGCGAAGCCGTCCGCAGAAAGCGATCATCGAAGAAGCTCAGCGTCTTATCGTTTCGGGAATTAAAGAAATAAATCTGATAGCCCAGGATTTAGCTTCTTACGGGAAAGAATGGGATGGCAAGACAGATCATTTTACCAAATTGCTCGTGGAACTTGCTTCATTGGAAGGAGATTTCCGTATTCGGATGCTCTACATCCATCCTGATACGTTTCCTTCGGATTTACCAGAAATTGTCGCCCGGTATCCGAACATTATCCCTTATTTCGATATTCCATTTCAACATGCATCGAAACAAGTGTTACGAGCAATGGGAAGAACCGGTGATACTCAATCATACTTACATTTGATTGAAACGATTCGTTCGGTACTCCCCGATGCTACGTTCCGTTCGACGTTCATGCTGGGGTTTACCAACGACAGTGGTGAAGCGTTTGAAGAACTCGAGCAATTTATCATCAAGGCTCGTCTCGATTGGGTCGGCACATTCATTTACTCGCGTGAAGAAGGAACACCGGCTTACAAAGATAATAAAATCGCTGATTACAGGAAGATGATAAAACAGGCAAAACTCGATCAGAAGCGTCTGCTGGATGTGCAAGAATCCATCACGCGTGAACGATTGTCAAGGTTTGTCGGACGGACCGTGGAGGTCTTGATCGAAGAACCGATAGAACAAGAAGATCTGGCTATCGGCAGGATGCTCCATCAAGCTCCTGAAGTGGACGGTTCAACCGTGGTGATGGCTCGCGATTTGCTAGCAGGACAACTAGTGAGATGTGGAATCACGAAAGTAAATGGAAATGACTTGGAAGCGGTGATCGTTCGTAACGGAGCCAATTCATGAGTAGGATCGAAGAGTTTTTAGCACAATTGAATCCTCCCCAAAAGGAAGCGGTATTAGAAAACTCGGCTCCGTTATTGGTCCTTGCAGGTGCCGGGTCGGGGAAAACCCGAGTGATCACCACTAAAATCGCTTATGCGATCGATGAACTGAACATTGCTCCATGGCAGATATTAGCGGTCACTTTTACCAACAAGGCTGCCACCGAAATGCGTAACCGTGTCCAGACGATGTTACATGATGTTGATGTCAATGACATGCATATCCGCACGTTCCACTCATTCGGAGCGTGGTTGCTCAGGCGATACGGACAAGTCATCGGTCTTAGGGATGGCTTTACCATATATGATGACGATGATGCGCTTTCATTGCTCGCCTCATGTTTCCCCGAATATAAGAAGGTTGAATTATCCCCTGTTGCCAAGATGATTTCGCTGGCAAAGGACCGCGGTCTGCGTCCCGGGGACACCGAGACTGCCGAATTATCACGAGATAAGAACTTTGTTACCATGTTCACTTCTTATGAACAACGCATCAGGGAAGTGGGGAATGTTGATTTTGCTGATTTGATAAGTCTTTCGATCGAAGTCTTAGAGCGATCGGAAGAAGTGAGAAATCAGCTTCACTACCGGTTCAAGATGATATTGGTGGACGAATACCAAGATTCAAACATCGCCCAGTTCAAGCTATTGAAACTCCTTGTCGGGGCGAACAATTTCGTATGTGTCGTCGGGGATGATGACCAGAGCATCTATCGCTTCAGGGGAGCCGAGGTTCGCAACATCCTCTCATTTCCAGATATTTACCAAGGAACGAAAATCATTAAGCTGGAACAGAATTATCGTTCTACCAAAAATATCTTGGCCATCGCCCAATCGGTGATTGCCAATAATAACGGGCGTCATCCGAAAGTGCTCTGGACAGACAATGATAAAGGTTCTCCGTGTCGACTTGTACATGTACCTTCTGAGAAAGAAGAAGCTCTTTGGTGCCTGAAGCTTTTGGAGAAAACCGAAGATTATGATAACAGTGCGATCCTCTTCAGGACGAATGCCCAGTCGGTAACATTCGAAACACTGCTTTCACGCCATCAGATTCCTTATAAACTTGTCGGAGCACTCAAGTTCTATGATCGTGAAGAGGTCAAAGACGCTCTTGCCTTGCTCTTCTTGCTGATTAACCCCAACGATTTGGTAAATTTCAAACGAATGATCAATAAACCAGGAAGAGGGCTGGGTGATGTCTCGGTACAAAAAATCCTCGATATCGCCGAACAACAACGTATCGATTATCTCAAAGCATGTAAAATTGCCAATGAAGGTCATCATCTATCAGGAAAAGCCGCGACTTCAGCAGCAGCATTTGCACGGATGTTTGAGCAATCCGAACAAACATTGGAACAGCTTGGGAATTCTGCCTGCCTGGAATATTTGATCGAAGCCAGTTCTTTGGCAGACTATTACCGAAAACAGGATGAGCAGAACAAAACCGGAAAACTGGAAAACCTTGGAGCACTGATATCCGCTGTCCATGATTACCCGGACGGAAGGGAAGGTGTGTTGGAGTTTTTGGAATCGCTGATGCTCGATCCGACAAAGATCGGTCACGAGGATCCTTCGGACAAACCCGGAGTGACTTTGATCACCATGCACAACACGAAAGGTCTTGAGTTCGATCGCGTGTTCATCACCGGACTGGAAGAAGGCTTGTTTCCAGGCAGGGCATGTGAAAGCGATGATGATATCGAGGAAGAACGCCGTATATTCTATGTTGCGATTACCCGGGCACGCAAGGAATTATACTTGTTGACTTGTCGACAGCGAATGATATGGGGAAAGACCAATTATCAAATGCCATCGCGATTTCTCAGTGAGGTTCCTGAAGATTTGCTCGTGGTTGAAGGGTCCTCACATCCCTCTTATGGTACCGGGTACCGAGGATTCAGTTCTCTTGAAGAGAAGCGTTGGCGTTCGGTATCATTGGGTTTCGATAAAAATATTCAAAGATCTCGCAATAAGAATATTATCCCGCCTGTCATCACCACATCACGACCGGATGTAGTGGTCTCTTCTTCGACGGAAGCGGGAACCGACTATACCATCGGGGATAGGGTGTACCATGATGATTATGGAGAAGGGGAAGTTCGTGCGGTACGCTCGTTAAAAGAACGTCAGATTGTCGATGTTGTTTTCTCTACTGGCAAGAAAGCTTCGTTTTTCTCCAATGCTCCGGTACTTGAGAAACTAGGAGCCGATTTTTAAAGTCTAGATCGGGTGTGACGGGTAGACAAAATAGTGTGTTTGGTTATAGGATGCCCATTGGTGTCTTTAGAGACCAATAATTGATTTTTATACATGTAAGATAACAAAAACAGAGCCCCGTAGGTTCTCATGTCGAATTCGATTGCATCGCTTTCGACGGGATAAAAGAAGTAAATTTTCAATACGGTCGATTCTGATAGTGCTCCACTCACTATCGATGGCGGCAGAAAATCTATTCTTTTTAGAAAGTACGGGATACGGCGAATGAGTTTCTCATCATATGGCTGATCATTGGACCTTCCTTTCCCCAAGATCGGTTGGATTGAGACAGATTTCTGCTAAGACCTGTTAATTGTCTGCGTTGATTCAGTGGCTATGACTTCATCGTTATCGCTCAATCGTTGGATTAACTCAGATTTGTTGTCAGAAGGGTACATGTAATGAAGGATACACATTGCCATTGGTACTGTTCAAACAAACCAAATGAGTGATGCAACCCTTTAGGCATGTAAGTAAAAGGTAGTGAGTGTTGTAGTTACGTACTATCGGAATCTCTTGACAAGAGTCGATAAAACATGCAACTATACACCGCTGATTGTAAGAATGACGAAGGTGGGGTGATTGCCACCGTAATATAGGGTGTGTACATGAAGACAATTTTTGTAAAACCGCTGACAGTTGAGAAGAAATGGTATCTCATCGATGCGGAAGGAAAGGAACTTGG
>JAAYIV010000002.1 GCA_012523305.1 Spirochaetales bacterium | reverse complement strand
GCACGCCTCGTCCGCCACCGGAAAGTACCCCTTCGACACCGTCGAGATGAACGACGCCATCTGCGGCTGCAGCGAATCCAGAAACACGTACGTCCTTAGGTCTACTCCCATCTTCTTTACCTCTTTGCTATGCAGATTCTCTAATATCCCTGCTATCGTTATGTGCTACAACAAGATTCAGTTAAAATGAAATAAATATAACAGAAATCGTGGATATTATACCATTGTGGGAAAAGAACCGTCAATAAAGTATTCCACCAACTCGATTGATATATAAATTCTGTTACTTTTCTCCCATTCCAGCAACCAAACTGTCACAAATCATAATACAAAACATTAATTCAAAGAAACCCGAAGGTCTTCAATCCATGTAATACCCACCGTTGATGTTGATTGTCTCTCCGTTGATGAACGATGATTCATCGGAAGCAAGGAATGCCATCAGATAAGCCATATCCTGGGCAGTGCTCAATCGTTTCACCGGAATTTTCTCAGCCATCGCAGCCTTCTTTTCTTCATCCCAGTAGTACATCATCTTCGTCATCACCGCATGGGGTGCTATTCCATTGCAGGTAATTCCAAACGGACCCAATTGCCTTGCAACGGAACGGGTGATGGTAATCACGGCACCTTTTGAAGCTCCGTAAACGAAGGTAGTCGTGTTATCCCCATTCTTACCTGTTATCGAAGCTACGTTGATGATCCTCCCGTATTTCTGGGCTTTCATGATTGGCGTAACCGCCCTGATGGCATACAACACGCCCTTGATGTTGATATCGATGGTTTTGTCAATGAGTTCGTTCGTCGTATCCTCGATGGTCGCACTGCGTAGCAATCCGGCATTGTTCACAAGAATGTCAATTCTCCCGAATGTTTCATGGGTCTTTTTAATAGCGGCTTCGACCTGTACGTCGCTTGCGATATCACAAATCGACAATAATGATTCGGCACCCATCTCATCTAACAGTTTTCTTGTTTCGTCCAGTGCGGCTTGGTCGATATCTACTATGGCAACTTTGGCTCCTTCATTTGCCAAATCCAATGCAAGTTGTTGCCCCATACCCTGTCCGCCCCCGGTAATGAAAGCCACCTTATCCGTAAATCTGTCAGGACGCATGTTGTTTCTTTCTCCTTTGTGTCGCCAGCCTGAGGTTGGCTTGCTCGATTTATCTTCTCGTATTAAGCGATACCATGTCAATATAAAAATGTTAATATATTACCATTATTATTTTATTTTTTGATAAATATGGTAATATTGTTTAACATTTCTCCCATTACTTACGTTTTCCCGACCGGTTATCCCATTGGAGCGAACGTTTTACCGCTTCTTGCCAACCTGCGTAGAGCTCTTCCCGTTGATCAATACCGATCTTGGGCTCGAACAAGGTTTCCCGCTTCCAATGACTACTCAGCTCCTTCATGTCCTTCCAAAACCCGGTTCCCAACCCTGCAAGGTATGCTGCTCCGCGGGCTGCCATTTCAGATACCATCGGACGTTCGACAGGAATTCCTAAGATATCGGCTTGGAATTGCATCAGGAAGTTGCTCTTTGAAGCCCCGCCGTCAACACGGAGAGTAGCGGGAGTCACTTTCGAATCCTTGATCATCGCATCCATCACATCCTTGGTTTGATACGCCATTGATTCCAACGCGGCCCTGGCCAAGTGTTCTTGCGTAGTGCCCCTGGTGATACCGATGATCAAACCACGGGCGTACATATCCCAATACGGAGCGCAGAGGCCGGTAAATCCTGGTACGAGATATACATCTCCCGTATCGGGTACTTTTTCAGCCAGACGGTCACATTCAGGAGCACTTTGGATGATTTTCAAACCATCTCTCAGCCATTGGACTACAGCACCACCGATGAAAATGACCCCTTCAAATCCATAGGAGGTCTTTTTATTCACATGCCATAACAGATCGGTCGTCAGCCCGGCTTCCGACGGAACAAACTTGTCCCCGATATTCATCATCAAAGCAAGGGCGGTACCGTATGTGTTTTTTGCCATACCTTTTTCAAAGCAGGTCTGACCGAACGTCGCCGCGTGTTGGTCGCCTGCGACGCCGGCTATCGGAATTTCTTGACCGAAGAACACCTTCGGAGCTGTCATTGCCATGATCCCACTGGTAGGTTTCAATTCAGGAAGAATCGAACGCGGGATGTCAAGCATGTCGAGTAGGCGTTGATCCCATGCCAGATCGTGTACGTTGAGCAACATTGTTCTCGATGCATTGCTGAAATCGGTGACGTGATAAGCTCCGTCACTCAGTTTCCACATCAGCCACGAATCGATCGTGCCCATGCAGACCCGATGTTCTTTCACCCGATCCATGATGCCGGGAACGTTATCCAAAATCCATTTGATCTTCGTCCCCGAAAAGTAGGCATCGATGACCAGACCGGTCTGTTCGCGAACCAACGTCTCGAATCCACGCTTTTTCAAATCTTCGCAATAACTTGCTGTTCGCCGACACTGCCAGACGATCGCGTTGTAATACGGTTCACCGGTGATCTTGTCCCAAAGTATTGTAGTCTCACGCTGGTTGGTGATACCAATCGTCTCTATTTCTTCAGCCTTGGCATTTCCCTGCTCAAGTACTTCTTTTGTGCATTGGAGCACCGTATCCCAATACTCGCGCGGGTCATGCTCAACCCACCCGGGGTGCGGATAAATCTGTCGTATCTCATGATAGGCTGTAGAATGAACCCCACCATTGCGATTGAACAAGATGACGCGCGTACCCGTCGTCCCTTGGTCAATAGCCATCACATATTTCTTTTCCACGGCTACCTCCTTGCTGAACATTGGATGTTGAAATTACACACATCGTGAAAAAAGACGCGGATGTTGTTGATATCCATCGCCATACATCCGCGTCATCTATTGCAGAAGTATACGCTTATACCCTAGCGTAATCTATCTTCAGCATGTCGCACAACATCTCCCACCTTCTGGCTTGGCGGCCTAATACCAATGTCTGGTGGTGCGTTCCTGCAAGACGCATCCAATTATCCATTGCGCTGCGGATGCCCGTATCGGGTCTGAAATGGAAGTAGGTCATCGGCACATTCACATATTCCGGAGTGTCCAAGATGGTTCCTTCACTAATAACCAATCGGTAATCGACGTCATCAAGCGGTATCAAGGTCACCAACGTCCCCGGTCCTGGCTGCGCGCTGAACACGACCGTCGGAGGATTGTCCAAGCCTCCGATTTCCAGCTCTCTGTCAATCAGTTTGATCGGCCTGTCTTTTCTGGCGATCTTCCAGTTGCCTTCACCCATGTGACTCATCAACGCAGAATCTTTTTCGTAGTCCAATGAGTACATTTCAGTAAAGTGGGCATCACCAACCAAGACATGACCCGCTCCGACCATAGCCGCGGTATGAACGTCTCCTTCATTGGAGTACGCATACCCTTTTGCCATCAGATTCGAACCGGCAAGCATATGGATTTGTTCAAAACGGCCGTCTTCTTCGAATACGCCGAAGTTTGCACTGAAACCATCAAAATCATTATTGATGAGGAATCGTTCGAACGCCAGCTGCATTCTTGCCGCATATTGATGTCTTGCAAGAGTAAGCTTCGGGTCTACTTGGAAATTCTTGTGATCTTCAGCAATACTATCGGCGATTTGCTTGTCAGTGACTTCCTTCATCAACTTATAGATATCGCCAATACCTTCGAAGAACACCTCCGGTCCGATCATCCTGAAGAATTTTTCATCGTTTCCGACAATATCTCCCATACCCTTCATTCTTCCGAATACCGCCAATCGCATCTTCTTCAGAGCTTGATAGGCTTGGGCTGCTTTTGCCCAGTCAGCGAAGAATTCTTTGAATGCCGGACTTTTCCAGTCCTCGGTAATAATTGCAGGTTCAACACCGGCATGATACAACATGTTTGCAGTATCTTGGGCACCGTGGATTCCCTGGTTGGTGGTCAACCTTGCCCAGTCCCAATCAGGAGTGACAACCGGCAATGGTTGGATGTTTGCAAGCATGATCGGAAGTCTATTCTCTCTCAACGCACCGATCAACCTGAATCCAGGGCTGTACAGTAGCATGACGATCATAATGCCATCATAACCGGCGTGATTATACTCGGCCATGATCTCTTCAATGTCAGCTCTTGTCTTGGCAGCTCTGCCGAATGTGATATCGGCAACGTCTTTTAGCTGGGCAACGACATCACGGGCAAACTTTTCCTGCTGTGCGGTGATCTCGGGTTGTTTCTCATCATAAAGCCCATGCATGATTCCCAATAAACCAATCTTTGGCTTTCTGTTGTTTCTCATATCGTACACTCCTTATGTAATTATTACGATTCTCACAAACTCTAATTATCTGCTTGGATACTTCGGGATATAAGGTATCACAGGATTATTCACATCCGGACCGAAGAACTTGAGAATAATCAAATCTTCTTTGCCAGTATTCTCATAGACTACGCCTTTCACTGCCTTGTCATGGGTAACAAGCAATTCATCGATTCCAAAGTTCTGTCCTTCGATTTCAAATGTGTCCGCCTTTCCTTTTCCCCTCCACACCAGGATGTTATACACACCAAGGTCTTTGCTGACGACTTTTTTACCGGGTTTCACTACCAATTTCTTTCCGCTGAACCTCGTCGTATTGTAATAAATCCAATACTCTTGCGCGTCTTCGTTAGAATTCTCCTGGATGAGTACCGGAGGGGTGTGTCTGTTTTCATAGAAGTACGGATCTCCGTTAATCGACCAATCAAGTTGATCGAGTACAGCACGCTCATGCTTTTCGGCAACGGCCTTTTTTTCAACATCCTTGAACAACAAGTCTTTTGAAATCGGCTTGCCTTCCACGTTTGATTGGAATACCGACATGACATCCGATGGTTCTTGCAACTCGATCGTCACGGCGGAACCGGGAGCATGTAATACACCGGCGGGAAGGTGGAAGCCTTCACCCGGAACGTTCAAGTATGCTCTTGAATGTTGTAAAATCAACTCGGTATCCCAAGCTTTCAGCGCTGGAAGCAACACTTCATCTTGCTTGTTCTGTTCGACGATATACGGATGGACACCAAAGAACGTCTCCGGATGTGGACCAAGGTCAACGCCTTCCGGATAGTAATAGGCTTCTTCCTTCGAAGTTGCCCCGACTTTTGAAGCTTCATCCTGAGTTTGATGGAAGTGATAGAAAATCCTTCCTTTATAGTCATAGATTTTTGCCAATCTGCCAAGATTCTTATGATCCTTAGCGTATTCGGCCCCCATGATCTCACCACCTGCTGCCTTTACTGCATCACGCAACAATATCTCATGTCCTTTGAGATCAATATAGGACAATCCTTCGTTAGGATGTTTCACCTCATTGTCAGCCTGCGTTTCAGAACCGAGCCAACGTTCACAAATCATTCCTCGTTCGCCCACATCATACTGTTCGTCTTTTAATCCTAGGCGTTTGCCTCCATCGAGAAAGGTTCGTGCAACCCAACTTGGTTTCAATCGCAGCAATCCACCATTTTTGGCAATTTCTTCCTTGACCACTTGCAATATCTTGTCCGTATCCATTATGTAACTCCTTTATTGCAATAGGGCGGCACCTAACGTGCCGCCTCTATGTATGTTATTTGACCAATCTCTTGGCGTAAGCCTCTAGAGCCTCGATGTCTTTTGCACAATCCAAGACCTCGAACTCAACTTTGACATGATACACTTGTTGTGCCTTGATAGTCGGCATCATGTTCTTCTTCCTTGCAACAGCCCGACCGATCGGATTGACCGTTCCAGGTTCCAGACCACATACGTAACATCCCTTTCCCATCATCTTCCATTCAGTCAATTGCGGTAGTTCGTTGCGATTATAACGTAATACAATTGCCAACGGACGGCCACCGACATCGGTATTCGCCAACGCAACGAAAGTACTCCCGTCTTTTTCTGTTGCGACATCATGAAAAAAGACTTTCTCTTGGTATCCCTGTACAGGAGGGATGAACTCTTTACATTCGGCAACACCGTTGCCAGATTCTGATTGCGGATCGCGGGCAACCGTATGTTTTGCAGGAACGATTACCCGAGCGGTTTCCGACAACAACGGGAATCCGAAATTGAAGTGATATAACATCATGAGCGGTTCGACATCAAAACCTTTGTTCTCGATGAAATCCTCAATCGTAATCTTTTTTGAACCCAAATTTGTGGTGATTATCCGAGTAAGCGTAAGGTTCTCACCCATAACGAATGCTTCACGCATCCGACCGGAAATCGTAATCACATATTCATCGCCAATCCATTTTTGGGTAATCGAAACATCTTCTGCACCTGCATTGCCGATTCTTCCATGAAGACCAAACTGCTTGCCCTGGTCCTCCGACGGAGCACCGCTAGCAGTAATCCCGCATGTTGATAATAGACCGCCGAAGAAAGTACGAAGCCAGTTCAAGCCCGGTTCTTCGTAATACCCCGGGTTGGTCATTCCAGTGGGGGAAGTAAATTGTAGCGGAATGCCACGGTAACGACAGGCAAAAATATCCATGGAACGTCCCGGAATCACCTGAAAATCGAGACCTCCTCCATTATGAACCTGCACTCCTCGCACGCCAGCAGCTTTCCCATCATCATAGATGAAAGGGAATGCGCCAGCTACGGAAGACTCATCGGAAAGATACCCCCGGAGAGCTTCTTTCGTCCAAGTTTTCCCTAGATATTCAGCCATGCTGTCACACTCCTTACATAAGATTTATTTATTATCTATTGGCTGCAGCAGCCCTGGATTCTTCCAAAGCTTTTTGGGCCAATGCCATAGACTCGCGGACCTTACGCCTAGCAGAAATCATCCTGACAACTTCATCGGCAGCCACACCGATAAGAATGACCAAACCAAGCACTACCTGCTCGAGCTGTGTCGAAACTCCTGCGACGTTGATCGCATTGTACAGAACACGAATAATTGCTGCTCCGATAATCACACCGAGAATCTGACCTTCACCACCGCGCAAACTCACTCCTCCGACCACACAGCCGGCAATCGCGTACATTTCATACATATTTCCCAACGAAGAAGGCTGTACCGTGTTGAGATCGAGTGAGAATAACAATCCACCGAATCCTGCAAAAGTAGAACAAACGATATATGCGACAATAATTACATTATCGGTATGAATACCGCTGAAACGAGAGGCGCTCTCATTTCTTCCTGTCGCTTTCAAATGCTGTCCATACACAGTCTTGTTCAAAACTATCGCCAAGATGATCCCCAGGCCTATAAGCAAAAGGAACGGCATTGGGATTGACCAATCCTGGAAGAATTTCGGAACTTCGCCGGCTGGCCAGAAAGCAGACGGAATTCGCCCGGCAGCTAGGAATTTAATACCAAATTCAGTATTTCCATATCCTTGTGTACGGTCATCCATCAAGAATCGTGCCATGCCACGATATACGAACAATCCGCACAGCGTGACTACGAACGGTTGCATATGAAGCTTCGTGACAAGTAATCCATGTAGCAACCCCAAGAAAGCTGACAGAACGATGATAAATATCACTACAATCCATACCGGCCAACCGCCTATAGTCATCAGGTATGTAGCAATCGCACCTACCATTCCCAGTACCGATCCCATTGAGAGGTCGATACCTCCGGTAATCAACACGAAAGAAATACCAAGACTCAAAATCCCAAATAATCCGGTCCATCGCAAGATGTTTCGCAGGTTATAGGCAGTGAAGAATCTCGGCTGGATAATCACGGTGATGATGATGATAGCTATGAGCAGTAATGTAATTCCGCCTAGACGCTTCATCCCTTTAATTGTTTTTAAAAATCTATTGTTCTCTAACATACAGCACTCTCCGTTGCTAGTTTAATGACATCTTCTTCTTCACAGGTCAGAGGATCCAACTCACCAGTAACCCTTCCTTCACACATCACCACAATCTTGTCTGCGATTCCCAGCACTTCCTGCATTTCAGAAGATGCAACAAGAATAGCAACACCTGTTTGGGCCAGATCTTCGAGCAATTTGTAAATTTCTGCCTTAGCTCCGACATCGATTCCTCGCGTAGGTTCATCGAGGAGCAAGAACACAGGATCCATGGATAACCATTTTGCTAACACTACTTTCTGCTGATTTCCACCGGATAACGATTCGGCTAACTGGCTGGTCATATACAAACGAATATCAAGTAATTTGACCATCCTATCTGCAAGTTCATCTACCTTATCCCGATTAATAAACCCATTCTTAGAAAGATGGTCTTTCAAACCAGGTAGTGCAATATTGTTATCAATCTCCATATTGACCACCAGACCATTCAATTTGCGGTCTTCTGGAACCAACACCATTCCAGCCTTGATGGCTTCAGCAGGCGTATTAATATGCATTTCACTACCATCAATAAATATCTTCCCGCCCCATCGTTTGTCGATTCCAAAAATCGCGTGGAGCAATTCGGTTCTTCCGGCTCCTACCAAACCAGAAAGCACTACGATTTCACCGCCTTTAATCGTTAAATCGATAGGATAGCTCGCACGTTTGGGAACAATGAAATCTTTTAACTCAACACGCACTTTATCAGAAACCGTGTGATTTTTTTGATACATTTTTTCAATGTCACGACCGACCATCAGCCGTATCATGGCATCCCGATTGATCTCATGCTTCTCAAGGCATCCTGATAGTTTTCCATCACGCAATACCACTACCCTGTCAGCGACTTCCTTTACCTCACCTAACCGGTGTGAAATGTAGATACAACTCACTCCTTGTTTACTCAAGTCTCTGATTACCTTAAAAAGCTGCTCCGTTTCATGTTCTGAAAGGCTGCTCGTCGGTTCGTCAAACATAACGATTTTGGCATTGATCGAAAGCGCTTTTGAAATTTCAACCAGCTGCTGCGTCCCTATCGGCAGCTCTCTAAGGATGGCTGATGGAGATACGCTTAGCCCGACTTTTTTTAACACCTCAGCTGTATCATTGTTCAGTCGTTCTGTATCGACAAATTTGTTAAAAAGGCCTTTCTTCGGTTCACGGCCTAAAAACACATTGCCTGCGACTGTCAAATTATCACATAAGTTCAATTCCTGGTGAACTAAAGCAATACCTAAATTGGTCGCTCGTTCAACAGAACCAATTATTACGGATTCCCCGTCAATCAGGATATCCCCTGCGTCAAGAGTATATACTCCAGCAAGGATCTTCATCATCGTGCTTTTTCCAGCACCGTTCTCACCTACCAGCGCCAATACTTCACCGCGTTTGAGTTGTAGGCTTACATTGCTCAAGGCATGGACACCGGGAAAGGATTTCGAGATCCCTCTGATCTCCAGGATATAGTCCCCGGAACGCTTGCCACTCTTAATATCTTCTTGTTCAAGTGCGCATTCGGTTTCCACATCCATCTTCATTGATTTTTTATCTTCTACCACTGTTCACCTGCCTGACTGACAGTTCCCACCTAATAATTTGCCTTACCATTCAGCGCACCATTACAAGATGGAAGAAAATCCGTTATTAAATTATGCTTGATAAAAAAAGCATAATATTTCCAACTTGATTCACAAGAGAACCGGCTAGTGCTACCCAGCCGGCTCTCACAATACCTAGATATGAATCACCAGTATTACTAAGCCAAGTTCACTTATTTGGTAGCTTCAATATATCTGTTACCAGTAGCGAGCTGCTCTTTGTACTTGCCCCAAACTTCATCAATGTTTTCACCAGTGATCTTAAGGGCAGGAACGTCAATAAGGCCATCTGCTGGGACCTTAGGATCTTCACCCTTGATAACTTTTGCCAAAGTTTCAATGGTTTTTACCGCATAGGTAAACGGATCCTGTCCGAGTGCAGCATAGGCGTATCCATCTTGTACAGCCTGCAACAGTTCTGTTTCCATGTCAAAACCGATAATCTTCATTTTGCCAAGAAGACCGGCGTCACGAACAGCACTGATAACTGCAGGAGAACTGTAGCTCCACATACCTACGATAAGATCCATTTCCGGATACTTCAGGATGGCGTCTTCAGCAATTGCCTTTGTCTTGGACTGGTCACCACCGTCGGTGCGGGTCTCAAGAAGGGTCCACTTTCCACCACCTAGCTTCAAGTTAGGAGTATTGGGAGTCATCTTACCAGGATATGTTGTAGAATACGGCTCGCCGTTGAGCTCATCGATCATACCTTGGCGTCTTTCGATTGCGTTTTGCGCATCAAGACGTCCGACGCTGATCATCCATTCGCCACCGTCGGGAAGCACTTCTTTCACAAGCTCGCCTGCCATTCTACCGGCAGCATAGTTACTCATTCCGACATAGGCCAAACGATTTGAAGCTGGCGCATCGCTGTCAAACATAACCATCGGAATACCCGAAGCAATAACTTCGTTAAAGAATTCGGTTACGTTATCAGGGTCAACAACACTGATACCGATACCAGCAGCACCGCGTGCTACCAAAGATTCGATGAACCTCTTCTGTTCCTCAGGAAGACCGTTCGGGGGCAGGAACAGTTCAACATCGACTCCAAGCTCCTCTTCCATGGTAGGAATTGCCGCAGCAGAATAGGTCCAGAACTCGTAAGGTCCATTGGTAATGTAACCAATCAACGGTTTCTTCGCAGCTGCTTCTTGCTGAGCTTGAGCAGAGATGGTTGAGAAACTGAACAACAGCAACACAACCAATAGAGAAATTAAAACTTTTGACTTCATGTGTACAACCTCCTTATATGGTTTACTTAAGTTGAGTCAAAACCGCGTCGCAATAAATGTGACTTCTGTGATTATTATCAGCCATGGGGAATGGGTTGTCAACAAATTTTTGAGATATTTAACACATTGGATTGAGAGTAACAAATCTATACATTACAAAATCAGTAAAAATGTATAGAATTTACCATATATATATTCCATATATAATTATGAAAAGCATTATAAATGGAATAGTTTGACTTATTATCATAACAATAAATAAAATAAAGGGAAATTTTGATGATACATTTTGTTACTATAGTAACAGTTTCACATAATTAGTGATAATCCGGGTAGGAAGCAGACTATGTGTCTGCCCCCTCCCGACAGAACGGCTCGTACCGGCCAGGTAAGCCGCTCTTCGATCAACAATCCCCTTCCGGGTGAGAGAATCCCCTTGTATAGTCATTG
>JAAYIV010000060.1 GCA_012523305.1 Spirochaetales bacterium | reverse complement strand
TGCGTGCGATGTGTGATTCCAGTTCTTCCTGGGTGTATCCGAACAACCATCGGATGATTTCATCCACTTCAGCTTTTGTTCGTCCCTTTTTTCCCGACTTTGCTATATAGAGCGGATATACTTGAGAAAAACTCATGGAATATATTCGATGGGTACTCATGGTTCATATGCTCCTTTAACTGTTCACCAGCACATATACTACAACGTATCGAAAAGCGAATACTACATGATACCCATCGAACAAGACGATTTAAATAACAAGTATTCTCAATACAATCATGTCACGGGGTAATCAATTGCGTAATGCATGTTCGATAAAGTCATCAATCACCAGCATGAGATCGGGTTCGAGTTCATGAAGCATATTCCGGTCAATGCCATCATAAAATCGTTTATTCACCTCATAGGGAATCGTACCATCATAGCTGTCAAACAACGCACGATAGCTTTCATTTATTTCATTCACATACGTGATGGCCGCATCGGTACGAAACAAATTGTTGTGACCATCACGGCCGGGAGTGTCGGCTGCCACGTAGCGGACATTGGCATTGGTGATCGCATCTTTTTGCGCGATCAGCGCGCTTTTATCGAACGCAACCATCTCATCGGAGACTCCATGGATAATCAACATGGGAATATCCGATGCATTGATTGCCGAAACCGCATCGAAGGAGGCCGCGTCCCCGAATAAAAACCGTTGATAGAGTGCTAAAAAAGGATATTGCGTATAAATAAACCCGCCCATCAGGCTTTTGCCTTGCTCAACGATAATATCCATGGCGGTGTTTACACCTGAAACACTGATCACCCCTCGGATTTCATGGGGATAATGAAGCACATTCGCCACAGCATACCCGCCCCAGCTATGTCCGAATAACAACAATGGCATTTGTGAGAGCTCGGCTTGCGTTCCAATGAAAACTAATGCCGCATGCAAATCGAGCACCGACTGGACAAAACCTTTGGTACTTTTCCCTTCGCTTGCATAACTACCGGTACAGTCATAGGCAAACACACGCAAACCACTGTCCACAAAGTGTTTTATCTGGGGTAAGTAACTATCGGCTCCTCCGCCGATACCGTGGGAGATCACCATGAGGCCACGGGAGTTTTCAGCACCATACAGATATCCTTGCAATAAGGTTTTACCGGAAGGGAACTGTACCAAACGGCGAGGGTAGTAAGTTCGCATATCGCTATAACGCAATTGAGCGCTGAGATTTTCATCCGGTCTGTCATAGCGTGGAAATTGTTTGTCATAGACTATCTTTGAGACAATGAACGAAATCACAATGAACAGCATGACCGCTATACAAAGACCGATCAATACCCGTGTTAGCACCCGTTTGCGTTGTTTACTCCTGTTTGGCAAATTATCCTCCGTACGTACCATATTCCAGAAAAATCAAACCTTCAGCCCTATGTTATAGATTAATACCGCGATGACGAAAACCCTTTCCAGGAAATATTGCAAATGTATCACGATACCAGATGACCGAGTGCCTGGTGTTGAACGTCCAAGCAGTTCGGATTCACATATCCTTCATACACTTTTTCTAGGTTTTCGATAGTAAGCAGCTCTCGCATGCTGCAAAGTTCAGGTACTTTCGGATTAGTGAATACTTTGCTATGCATCAAAATCTCAGAAATGAATTGAGAACAAAAGTAACGATTCTTTCTCTTGATCGGTGTATTGAGCAATACTCCGATCAATCCGATGAAGTTATACCCATACTTTTCTTTATCCTGTAAAAACGTCTTTACCAGCTGCCGGAGAGCATCATATTGTTCATCGGTTACCTTGACCCTGCAAATAAGACATTCGCAATTTGCATATTTTTTGTATACTCCCGCATAGAGGTTTTCAGAAACAAAACCGCCTGAGAACGGATTGTCCGCGTTCGTCCTGCCGAACGAATACATGTGTGTCAGACTATTATCGAAACTTATTGACGAATGCGCATATTTTATATGGGAAAACGTATAGATCAATTTTGAAAGCCAGGTTCCCGTTTTAGTAAACACCAGGTATATGTATGTTTGGTTCATTGTATTAATTCAACTCCTTATTAATTAAAGCTTTGTATTTGAAGCGGTCCTTGATCTCCAATGAATTGCCTTACTTATGTGATGTCTCATGATTTCCTGTTTATGGATGATTCGGACAAGGCTTGTTGAAGGTTGTGCATATTCTTAATCAAACTCCTTTGAATGCAGCAGTCAGTATGTGCTTTCGCAAGTACGTGACTTTAAAAGCAATCAGTGTGCCAACTACCTTGAAAGTGCGTGTTTTTAGTAAATTGACTGATTTTCTGCCCGATTTTCAGTTAAAGTGGTGAAATATGCCAACTAGATGATGGCCATATTACCAATAGTTCAACAAAAAAATTGTCGAATCGAATCTGTTTTATTACCATATCGATAGAACATGGGGAGGCTTGCCATGAAACAGACAGATACTGAATTACTGGACATATTTAAGACTCGTTTTAATCAACATCCCGAACGTCATCCTGAAATAGCATGGGATAGTGTTCAAAAAAAGCTGTTACAGAATCCTCGAAAACTTGCATTTTTGAAACAGATGGAAAGCACAGGAGGAGAACCCGATGTGGTCGGATACGATTCTCAACGTGACGAATATCTGTTCTATGATTGTTCTTCGGAAAGCCCGAAAGGCCGGAGAAGTCTTTGCTATGATCGAAAAGCATTGGAGGGGAGAAAAATAAATCCTCCCGAAAGCAGTGCTTGTGACGAAGCCGAAAAAATGGGCATCGATTTGTTATCCGAAGATGAATATAGATACCTTCAGAGTTTGGGTAAGTTCGATGTTAAGACCTCAAGCTGGATAAAAACCCCGCAGGCGATCAGAGACTTGGGAGGAGCACTTTTCTGCGATTTCCGTTATAACACGGTGTTTGTCTATCATAATGGTGCTGATTCTTATTATGGTGCGAGAGGATTCAGGGGGGCATTGAGAGTATGACCTGTCAGAAAGTGTTGTCGTACTGAATCGAAAGATTATTCATCACTTATGGTTCGAAACGCATGCTTTGATGGTAGTTCAACATTTCAAGAGAATATGTACGGAATCAGTGCTTACCCATGCGGCTAAGTATCATGTCAGGAATACTGGAACTATGCAAAAAGAGACAGCATCAACGCTTACTCGACAGTGACTGATTTGGCAAGGTTTCTCGGTTTGTCCACATCGCAGTTTCGTTCGACCGCACAATAATAGGCAAACAGCTGCAAGGGGACGATTGCCAAAATCGGAATGAGTATATCGAGATTTTTCGGGATATAGAGCGTAAAATCACATACGCTTCCGATCGCAGCCGATCCTTCACATGCGATGCCCAACACCATAGCTCCACGTGCTTTGACTTCCCTGATATTCCCCACCATCTTTTCAAGCATCGTGCTTTGAGTACATAAAGCAGCTACCAGGGTACCTTGCTCTATCAACGCGATGGTTCCGTGCTTCAATTCACCGGCCGCATATGCTTCTGAGTGGATATAGGAAATTTCCTTGAGCTTAAGCGAACCTTCCAATGCAATATTGTAATCGAAGCCCCGACCGATGAAGAAAATATCTTTTCCCATGGCAAATTTCTTTGCCATGGATTTCATTTGGGTTCGCTGTGCCAATACTTGCTCGAGTTGATCGGGAATCTTTTCAAATTGCTCGATATAACTGCGAGCGGCCGCGCTGTCCATGGTGTTTAGGCGCGTGGAGAAGTGAATGACCAGCAGGTGG
>JAAYIV010000059.1 GCA_012523305.1 Spirochaetales bacterium | reverse complement strand
TATGGAGCTGTTCATTAACAGAAAGGAACAGAATACATGATCTATCTTATAAAAGCGGAAACGAAACGTTACTTCATCGAGATTAAAACATATTACCCTGACCATGTTGTTGATTTTTTTATCAAATATCTATTATTTACCCTTTTTTTCTATGGGTTCATACGGAGCACAAACAATATTTCCTCTATTGGATATTTTTACTGGATCATCGCTTCCAGCATCATCTCGGAGTTAACGGTAAACATTTCATATGAGAAGCAGACTGGGACATTTGAGCAATTGATATTAAAACCTTACCCCTGTTGGCTGATCATGCTAGTAAGAACCTATATCGTCTTACTGATTACACTCATAAAATCAGCAACCCTAGTAGTTGTGATAGGGCTTACATTACCGATTACATTTCCATTCTCCCTATCCTTGATCCCAGTCCTATTGATCTCGATCATTGGCTATTCAGGTTTGGGTTTATTACTTTCAAGGCTCACATTGAAATTCACCAAGATTGCCTCCTTCGAATCAATTATTTCATATGGACTGCTAGTACTATCGGGAATATTGATCCCATACACTTTATAGCCCCAGGTACTACGGAAAATTCTCTTTCTCATTCCATTTTCTGCAGACATAGAAATATCTCAAAATATACTTTCTGAGGGGATAGATAATTATTTAATACAGATTGCTTGGTTACTGCTTATAAACTGCATTGGATTTTTAATCGGTCTTCAAGTCTTTCAGAAGTTGTTCAAGCAGATGAGGAAATATGGTCTCCTGCACAAATATTAAAATAAGAGGTGGTGGTTAAGAAAATACTCTATCGTTGCTATTTCCACTATATATGATGATTAGTTGCACTATGAAGATTATTCCATCGTGTACATATCCAGAGGTTTCAATCTACACAATCTTCGCTTTGGATGGGTGTTTCACAGCTATAAAGAGGTCTCTGAACAAGGCCATCAAGACAGGAAAAACTTCAAATAACGCAGAGGGGTTTTCAGTCTATCATACCCCTTAAGCATTGTATCAAAGCCTACGCAACGACCTCGATCAAGATTGAATTGAGATTGTTCGTGGCAACTCCTTCACCAGCATCTTTCTGTGCCAGTAATAGAAGTATCCACGTGTATCAGGATTTGCTTCAGGCGGACCGACTTCGGCCTGATCGGGCTACCATATCAGATTTGACCGGAAACATAGCCCGATCATCTATGATAGTGATAGATCGAACATCAGAACACAATCCGTATTGAAACAGGGAATAGGCGAACAAAGCGATGTTCTGCTCGATCGCGGAATAAGAAATCCCGATGCATGTTTTCACGTGTCCTACGGTTTGCATAAAAATGATTTTCGAAATTCCCGATACTGAGGTATCGGATGAAATGCAACATGAGAAAACGCGATCCGTAAGCAATTCATGTGATTCATCGGGGCAAGACGCTAATTAGTGGCGAATTACTTATGCATGAACACGGTGATAGGAGATGATTTGCAACTTCTGTTCCAGTTTTCCCAAACATGATATAATTGTCAGTCGGCAGGACTCTTTCCTTAAAAAAACGACAATCCTGTCAGATAGTCACTGGTAGTGATAAAACCAGATACTGATGGCCGATAGGCACCAGATAGGAGTCACGCATATGCAGAGATTAATCGGAACACACGCCAGAGCCGTTCGCGCACCTATCATTTCCCAAGGAGATGACCTGCAGAAAATCACCGTCGAATGTATTCTTGATGCGGCAAAGAACGACGGTTTTGAACTTAAAGATCGCGATATTATTGGTGTGACCGAGTCACTGCTCGCGCGTTCGCAAGGAAACTATCTAGAAATTTCAGAGATCGCAGAAGAGACAAAAAACAAGTTTTCCGGTCACTTTGTGGTTCTTTTTCCAATTTTGAGCAGAAACAGATTTTCGCACATCCTCAAAGGATTGGCCATGAGCGGAAGACAAATAACCGTGATGCTCAGCTATCCGAGTGATGAAGTCGGCAATCATTTGATGGATGTAGACGCCATGTATGCAGCAAACCTTAATCCCCATAAAGACATCCTTACCCGTGAAGATTTCCGCAAACTCTTTGGCCATAAGTTCAAACACCCGTTTACCGGCCTTGACTATATAGACCTCTATATGGATCTGGCCATTGATAACAATATTGAAGTGGTGTTGGCAAATGATCCGTTGTCGGCACTGGAATTTTCCAAAGATGTATTGGTAGCAACCATCCATAACCGAAAACACCTGAAACACCTTTTGCTCGCGAATGGGGGACAATGTGTTCTCGCACTCGACGAATTAGCGACTACTCCTGGAAAAAGCGGTGGTTACAACCCGGAATATGGGTTGCTCGGTTCAAATTTGGCTGGCAATAACCGCTTGAAACTATTTCCACGCGATGCCCGGGAATTCTGTTACGGAATCCAAAAAGCATTGTTTGAAAAAACCGGCAAAACCGTTGAAGTATTGGTATATGGAGACGGAGCATTCAAAGATCCTGTCGGCAAGATTTGGGAGTTGGCCGATCCTGTGGTCGCCCCGGGATTCACCAGCGGACTAATCGGAACCCCAAACGAAATAAAAATGAAGTACATTGCTGACAATGAACTCGTAGGCTTATCCCAAGAGGAAGCCCAACGCCAGTTAAAACAGAAGATTTCACAAAAACAAAGTAATTTGCTTGGGCAAAACGCTTCGTTGGGCACCACGCCTAGACAGCTCACCGATTTATTGGGAACACTATGCGACCTTATGAGCGGTAGCGGAGACAAAGGGACTCCAATCATCCATATCCAAGGATATTTTGATAATTACGCTTCCGAGTGAACATCAGCCATCAGCACAATACAAACAGCTACCGGTGCATAAGACATATCGCCCTCATAACGAGACAAGCTTAGGGCTTGTCAGTATTTCTGATTCAGTGCTCATTACGAAACATACATCTTCTCCATGGCAATCTTTCTAAGATGTTCGTGATTTACTATGGAATATGAGATGGAGAAAACAGAATCATACTTCATAGTCAGGTGACAAACATTAATCTTAACTATACCCTTATTTGCATTAATGTAGAGAATATTATATTTTAATATTGACATTAGTGTTTGATACACAGTATAGTGCGCTCACGAGGTAATTCATGAACGAACAAGAAATCCTTTCCAACTTCATTACGGAGCTAAACCGCGGGACCCTTACCCTTTGTGTCCTCAGTCAACTCACGACACCTCGATATGGGTATTCATTGCTCCAAGATCTTGCGGATAGGAACATCTCTCTGGAAGCTAACACCCTCTATCCCATGCTGCGGAGATTGGAAAACCAAGGTGTATTGGAAAGTAGTTGGGATACTACCGAAAACAGGCCAAGAAAGTTTTACCAACTCAGCAAAAAAGGAGAGAACGTTTATATCTCACTGAAAAAGAGTTGGGAAGAACAACAAAAACAAATAAGCGCATTATTGCAGGAGGAATTCAATGCATGATCTTATACAACGTTATATTGCTGAAACGGTTCGGCATCTCAAATCGACCGAGCGTGACGAAGTTGAAAAAGAGCTAGAAGCGAACATTCTTGATATGGTGGGTGAACGGGCGACCGATGAAGAGATAGAAAACACATTGTTGTCGATGGGCTCTCCGCTTGAATTGGCATCAAAATATCGACAAAAAGAACGTTATCTCGTCGGACCGGCTAATTTCGACATGTATCTGATGGTATTGAAACTGGTTGCCTTGATTGTTTCGTCGGTAACAATACTATTCACTATTCTTTCCTTTTTCCTCAACCCGGCCGGCCTGAGCATTTTTGAAATGCTAGCCAAGACCATTGGAGAAGCATTCGGAGCCGCCACTGCGGTATTTCTATGGGTGACCGTTACCTTTGCAATACTTGATTATAATCAGGTGAAGACCAAACACGATGAATGGAATCTCGCGATGCTGCGCTCTCTGGAAGCTGCTCCTACAAAAATTATCAAAAAAGGCGAAGTCATTGCCGATCTGGTTGGCCTATCCATCTTCATCATCATATTGGGATTCTTATACTCCAGAAGCGACTTGTTAGCAATCTATCAAAAAGATGCGACACCAATTCCCATGTTCATGGCTAGTGAACTACGTCCATACTTGATCGGATGGGTAATTGTTACTCTTCTTTCGTTCATTATGGCAGTAGTCAAGCTTGTTACGATGAGATGGTCAAAGCCATTGTTTGCTATCAGTGCGGCACTCGATGTGGTCGGAGTATGCTACTTCATCGTTGTTATCACACGATGGAACATGTACAATAAGGAATTTCTTGATTTCTTCAATCCCACCATCGTTAAATGGCAGACAATCATTAAGATTTCTTCTGCTGCGTTAGTTGTCCTGACTCTTATCGGTATAGCACATGATGCTTACACGACATTCTGGAAGAAAGGTTCACTGAACATTACCACCGATTAACCTGAGGTGGTTATGTA
>JAAYIV010000058.1 GCA_012523305.1 Spirochaetales bacterium | reverse complement strand
CCTGACTCCTGAAGTATTTTGGCTGTTCCTCCGGTAGAAATGATTTCAACGTCAGCTGCGACAAGTTTACTCGCAAACTCCACTATTCCCCGTTTGTCCGAGACAGAAAGCAAGGCTTTCTTAATGGTTGTTGGTTGTGTGTTCATATGAAAATGTGTATCACATAACCGTTCAAGAAACTACCCTATGATATGCTGCTTTGTATTTCAATAACCCAAATTTTCAATTCAAATCATGCTTCTCGTTTCCGGTCGTCTTCTGTTGATACATAGCAACATAGCCCCTTTAATTTTTTTTAACGAGCGGATACAATGAACCCCACATTCTCAGATGCTTCAGCATCCGGATTGAGGAGTAACAATACAATGGATATCGATGTACGGAATCTGCATCCGCTTGAGATACGATTGCTTCGCCACGTATCACTTGACGAACCGATTACAAACCAAGCTATGATAGAACAACTTGGTTATAATATTGGTCAATGTAACCAAGCTTTTAGTTGGTTGATGGCAAAAGGTTATATTTCAGAGACAGGGAGAACCAGTAAAACACTCTATGAATTGACAGATACAGGCAAACAACAACAACAGCTCGGAACACCGGCAGAACGTATCGTTCAATTGCTTACGGCAGCAGGGGCATTGTCACTTCCTGAAATTGCCGAAAAACTCAACCTAGATAAATCAGATGTCGGTTCTGCATTCGGTCTGCTTTCAAAGGCGGGGACATGCAAAATGGCAGAAGGTAATAAAGCGATAATCGCTTCTGGCCAACTTCCCGGTGAAATCGTTGCGGGAAGGGTGCTTTTAAATAAAGCAACTACAGTTCTTATCGACGATGCCGACCTTTCTGACGATGAAAAATCATTCATGATCAAAAACAGCAAAAAAAGAGGCGCTGCATTGTCTCCGTTTAAAATCGTTGAGCGCGAGGATGTGGTCTATTCTTTGACTGAAACCGGATCGGCAGCTCAGAAGATACTTGAAGAAAAGCATATCACGGGAGAAGAACTGGGTGCTGTCACAGCAGCTCTTTTGGCTAATGGAGAATGGAAAACTTCCTCATTCCGTGCTTACAGCTTGAATACTCCCCCGGCAAGAATGATCCCTGGAAGAAAAAATCCTTATGCCTCCTATCTTCAATGGGTAAAAGACAAATTATGTTCATTAGGATTTGAAGAGTTTGACGGACCTTTGGTTGAGAATGAATTCTGGAATGGCGACGCATTGTTCATGCCACAGTTTCATAGTGCTCGTGATATTCATGATGTCTATTATGTTGAGAACCCGCGCCATACCAAAAAAATCGCTCAACCATACCTGGATCAAGTCGCAGCGACTCATGAAAATGGCTGGACTACTGGAAGTCGAGGCTGGGGATATGAATTTGACCATGAATTTACCCGAAGGCAGGTGATGCGAAGTCAAGGGACAGTGCTTTCAGCTAAGACGCTTCCCCAAGCCAGGGTTCCAGGTAAATATTTCGGCGTTGTCCGTTGTTTCAGATATGACCAAGTCGATGCGACTCATGGCGCTGATTTCTATCAGACTGAAGGTATAGTTTTGGGTAAGGATGTAAACCTCAGAACATTGCTCGGATTATTAAAAATGTTCGCCGAAGAGGTTGCCGGAGCTGAAGAAGTTAAATATGTTCCAGGATATTTCCCATTTACCGAACCATCAATCGAAGTTCATATCAAACACCCTGTGTTGGGGTGGTTCGAGCTTGGCGGGAGCGGAATATTCAGACCTGAGGTAACAAAAGCTCTGGGAGTCGACGTGCCGGTACTCGCCTGGGGATTGGGAATCGACCGGATGGCATTGATGCATTTGGGATTGAATGACTTGCGAGAATTGTTCACTCCCGATATCGAAAGCGTGCGTATGAGGAGGGGAAATTAAATGCCAAAGATTGAAGTCCAGGATCGGTTCTTGTATGAATTGCTAGGGACCGAACTTACTGACGAACAACTTGAGAACATATTCCCCGTTGCGAAGGCTGAGCTTGACGGACATGATCTCGATGAGCATGTGTTGAAAATCGAGCTAAATGATACCAATAGACCTGATTTATGGTCTGCTGCCGGTGTCGTCCGTCAATTGCGAGCTTACCGTGATAACATTCTTCCATTTTATGATTTCTTTTCTACTGAAGAAGAAACATGTGATTCAGAAGGACGGCGTCTTATCATTCATGAATCAGCAAAGATGGTCCGGCCTTACTCAATTGGATTCGCGGCAACCGGGAAAATAGTAGACGAGACTATTTTGCTCAATCTGATTCAATCGCAAGAGAAGATATGTAATAACTATGGTCGAAAACGTAAGACAATTGCCTTGGGGGTATATCGAAGCGATCTGATTGCATATCCGGTTCATTTTGAAGGAGCTGATCCCGACAAGGCTCATTTCGTCCCGTTGCATATGGAAGAAGATCTCACTCTGCGTCAAATATGTGAAAGACATCCTAAGGGATTGGAGTATGGCCATATCGTTGCAGACAAACCAGTTTTTCCATTTTTGTATGATAATAACAATGATGTGCTGAGTTTTCCCCCGGTGATCAACAGTGCCCGGATAGGCGCTGTCGAAGTCGGCGATGAAAACCTGTTTTTTGAATTTTCAGGTACTGAATTGGATACATTATTGCTCAGTGCTGCAATTCTTGCCTGTGACTGTGCGGATATGGGATTTACCATCCTTCCTGTTCGCTGTGAATTTTCTGAAGAAACCGCATACGGCAAAGAAATTACAGTCCCCTTTTATTTCCAAAAGCCGGTAGCATGTGAGCTTTCGTATGTGAAGAAAATGTTAGGTGTTGACCTATCGGGTGAACAGGTTGTGTCTGCCTTGAAAAACATGGGAGTGTACTCCGTAGTTGACGAGACATCTGTTTACATCACTGTTCCCGAGTATCGGAATGATTACTTGCATCCTGTGGACATTGTCGAGGATGTAATGATCGGATATGGGTTGGAACGCTTCGAGCCTGAGATGCCCAATGATTCGACGGTCGGGCGGATTACCGATATCGAAGCGTTCGCTCGAAAAGTTAAAGATCTGATGGTGGGCCTTGGTTTCCAAGAGATGATGTACAACTATTTGGGCTCGAAACGTGAGTATATCGATAACATGCATGTCGATGGCAAGAACTATATAAAAATCGCCAATCCGATGAGTGAAAATTATGAATATGTACGTCCTTCGATCATTCCTTCCCTCCTTGAATCTGAGAGCGTTTCTGGTTATGCAACGTACCCGCATCAAATTTTCGAAGTCGGAAAAGTTGCCTTTTTGGATGATACCGATGACTCCGGGACAACGACGCGTAATTATCTCGGATTCATGGCCTCGGCGAGCGATATGGGTTTCAATCAACTCAATAGCATGATTTCAACATTGTTTTATTTCTTGAATAAGGAATACACGATGGTAGAATTGATCGATCCTCGGTTCATAGAAGGTCGAAGTGGTAAGCTGATAGTCAACCAGACTCCCGTTGGAGTATTCGGTGAGGTTCATCCGGCAGTACTGGAAAGCTGGGGTTGTTCGATGCCAACCATAGCTTGTGAAGTGGATCTCGACCTATTGAATCAATGATACATGAAGAGGCTGTTGTCTATCGGCACCAGCCTCTGCTGCTTACGGAATCAAGAATGTCCCGAACACAGCCTTACGTTCGCTATAATCTTCAAGTTGTATTACTTCAGTCGAGACAGGGATGATATCACGTGTATAAAGATAATCAACCCGCTCGTTTAAGGTAAGATCATCGAGTATCAATTCTACTGTCGTTCCGGGATCGCTGTGCACGCTGTAATGGGTAATCCGATAGCTATCGTCAAATCCAAGCGTTTCGATACGCGTACTCAATGGCCAGCTGTAATCAGAGCGATAGGGTACTTCTTTATCCGCACCTGTCCAATCAAGATGTGACGGTTCGCCTAAAGATGCAAATAAAAGGGCGGGTACATCTTTGGTTTCACCGATGATACCTTCCAGTTGATGCAATCGGTCATCAGAAGTGGCTTTCACCTCATCTTCCCATTGTTCCAGTTCAACATCCCGCTGTTTCAGCGCACTAATAATCGAATGTTGATCATCAAGATTTGCAAGGGCAATAGCCAGTGTCTTCTCAGGCACTAACTCAAGCAAAAGACTGTTGTTATTTATTTCCTTTATGGGTAAACAGGTAAGGGCCAGCGTGCCATTAGCATACGCGACACCCTGCACTCCTTTTGCGATAATCAGATCTTCCAATTCTTTTGTAGCGCCGAATATTACCACGATATCCGCCGAGCATTGGTCGATATAAGGTTCAACTTGCTGTACGATTGTATCAAGCAATGCAGAATCGATCGGAGGCAACCTGATCAAAAGGGCCTTCACTTGGTGTATATCTGTTTTCAAATACATCGGGGGATCGATTGTTCCGAACAACTTCGGCAATGTTTGAGTAGGGGCCGTACCTGATAGTTTTACTGCCATCGGTTCTTCAGGGAGGCTCAGACGTGGTTCTTCTACGATAACCTCGTATACTACTCGCTGAGAATCTTCAGCTGTTGTTACCTCTACAGGCTGTACCGATGCGGGAGTAATAATTGTTTCGGCGATTTCCACCTCTTTTTGAGGACCATAGGTTGAAATCGGAGGCGTCTCAGGTATAGACCGTGTGGAGGGGATAATAAGACGGGCTTCAGGGTAACTATAAGTTTTACAAGAATACCCAAACACAATGAAGATACTACATAAAAGACCTATTCCAATCCTACGAATTCGCATCAGGCTTTCAACTCCCTTAGATAATCGGCTATTTCTTCTCCATGGGTAGCTGGAGATACTTTCGGCCAAACTTTAATTAGCGTACCTTTTTTATCAAATACAAATGTACTTCGAAGTACTCCCATAGAGGTCTTTCCATAACTAGTTTTCTCGCCCCATGCACCTAGTTGTTCAATGATCACGCGGTCCGGGTCCGCAAGAAGTGTGAAATTCAGTTCAAATTTGTCTTTGAATTTTTTATGTGATTGAGCAGTATCGGGACTAATACCCAAGATCGTAGCTCCTGTGGCGACTATGTCTTTTGATTGGTCGCGGAATGAACAAGCTTCGGCAGTGCAACCAGGAGTATTGTCTCTTGGATAAACATATAACACGATGTAGGAACCGAGAAAATCTGTTAACCGAACCGTATTTCCATAATCATCATGTACCGTTCCCACAGGAAGTGATGAGCCGAGAGCTAACATTGTATACCCCCTTGGTATCAGTCATTAAAGAGAGATAAAAATTTTGAGCGGGCTTCCTCTTGTGATTTTACGCTTGCTTCAGAAGATCCTTCGTTTAAAACGAAAAAATCACAAAAATTTGCCAAATCCTTATAGATGACCGGTTCGTCTATTTCTTCGCGACATTCGTGATAGGCATTTTTATCATAGAAGCGACAATTCAGGCATACCTTCAACGGCCTACCGCAAAATGAACAAAGAGTAGCATTACCGATTACCAATCCTGTAGGAACTTTTGTTCCACAAAAATGACAACTTCCCATAGACGATAGTGTATCAATGCGAATGCCTTCGAGCAAGTGTAATCTGTATTTTGAACCGGAATTGGACTATCTCGACAGATTAAGACTTTCCCCGACCACTTCGATCTCTCCCTGGCCATAAGAAGTTTTGGGCATCTGGAGTTTTAGTCCGTCTTTAACATAACGAGGGATTACATGCACATGGAGATGAGGAACTTCCTGTCCTGCTGCCGGACCGTCGTTGATGACAATATTCGTAGCATCCGCAGCTAAAACTTCCCGAAGGCGTTTATCGACTTTTTGGACTATCTTCATGATGTGAGCGAAGACTTCTTCGGGACACTCAACCACTGACGACCAACACTGTTTCGGAATTACCAATGCGTGTCCTTTTGCCACCGGTGCTATATCAAGAATCACGATGCATAACTCATCTTCATATATCCGAATCGAAGGGATTGTGCCGTCGATGATTTTGGTGAAGATTGTTGCCATTGGAACCCTCCTTGGGAAAACTTTTCTTATTCTAGCAGGTTTTTTTGTGGTGTTCTATCGTAGATGTCTGTAAATTTTTTCTAATCATATAGTTGGAATAGGATTGAACAAAATTCGAGAATATAATAAAATCCGTCAGTCACGCTAATGACTGCGTGCTGATTGGTCCTTCCTAAGTGTTTTCCTGACAGGTTTTAACTTGCAGTCGCTTGTGGGGAGGTCGCTGGGGACACTGTTAGTTGGACCGGCGGCATGTATTGTGATGTGCGCTGGTGTGTTGATGGTGATTTTTACAAAAGGAACTTATATATGTCTGAATTACGTTACATGAGAAATATTGGAATTAGTGCCCACATCGATTCTGGCAAGACTACTCTTTCCGAACGTATTCTCTATTACTGCAACCGAATCCACCAAATCCATGAAGTCCGTGGTAAAGACGGTGTCGGTGCGACAATGGATTCTATGGAATTAGAACGTGAACGTGGTATTACAATCGCATCTGCAGCTACCCATGTCACATGGAAAGATTATGATATTAATGTGATCGATACTCCGGGACACGTTGATTTTACTATCGAAGTAGAACGTTCATTACGTGTTCTCGATGGGGCTATCATGGTGTTGTGTTCGGTTGCTGGCGTCCAAAGCCAGTCCATTACCGTAGATCGACAAATGAAACGGTATCGCGTACCTAGAATCGCATTCGTAAACAAATGCGACCGAACGGGAGCCAATCCATACCGAGTAAAGCAACAATTGGTTGATAAGCTCGGTTTGAATGCTGTCTTGGTGCAAATTCCGATTGGTCTGGAAGATCGCCTTCAGGGTGTCGTTGACTTGGTGACGATGAAAGCACTCTATTTTGACGGTCCCAATGGGGATGTCATTCGGATTGAATCAATCCCACCTGAATTGCAAAGCGAAGCTGAAACCAAACGCGAAGAATTACTCGATGCGGTATCATTGATATCAGATGATTTGATGGAAGCGATGCTAGATGAGAATGTTACTGAAGAATTACTGAGAGCAGCGATTCGGAAAGGTACGATTTCTCTGCAATTAGTTCCTGTGATGATGGGTTCAGCTTACAAGAACAAAGGTATCCAAGCGTTGCTCGATGGAGTTGTAAACTATTTGCCCGATCCGACAGAAGTAACTAATACCGCGCTTGATCTCAATAACGATGAGAAACCGGTTATCTTAACATCTCATCCGGACATGCCGGCAGTAATTCTCGGATTCAAATTGGAAGATGGTCAGTACGGTCAGCTCACTTATATCAGAATCTATCAAGGTAAGTTGAAAAAGGGCGATGAACTAATAAATATCCGCACCAAGAAGAAGTTCAAGGTAGGGCGGCTCGTGAGAATGCATGCTTCATCGATGGAAGACATCACTGAAGCCGGGTGTGGTGATATCGCCGCTTTGTTTGGGATTGATTGCGCATCTGGAGATACCTTTTGTCATCCGAGTTTAAATTACTCCATGACTTCGATGTATGTTCCAAAGCCTGTAATCAGCCTTGCGATCCTACCCGCTGATAAAAAATCTGCTGATAATATGGGTAAAGCACTCAATCGATTCGTTAAGGAGGACCCGACATTTAATACGTATGTCGACCCAGAATCGAATCAGACGATCATCCAAGGGATGGGAGAATTACACCTTGATGTGTATGTGGAAAGAATGCGACGCGAGTATAAGGCTGATGTTACTACCGGTAGGCCAGAAGTAGCTTATCGTGAAGCAATCAGCCAACGTGCCGATTTCAATTACACCCATAAAAAGCAAACCGGTGGTTCTGGCCAATATGCGCGAGTCGCAGGTTATATAGAACCGATTGAAGAAAGCGAAGAAGTAAAAGAATACGAATTTGTTGATATGATCAAAGGCGGTACGATTCCCAATGAATTTATCCCGTCATGTGATAAAGGCTTTCAAACTGCCATTAAAAAGGGTACCCAGTTGGGATTTCCTGTAGTAGGAGTTCGTTGTGCGATCAATGATGGTGCGTATCACCCCGTAGACTCCTCTGACCAAGCGTTCCAGACCGCAGCGTTAGGTGCTTTCAGAGAGGCTTATGAGAAGGCTAAACCAATTGTACTGGAACCTATCATGAAAGTCAGTGTGGCTGGTCCGACAGAATTCCAAGGGAATATTTTCGGTAGCATCAACCAACGACGAGGTGTCATTATTAGTTCTACTGAAGATGGAAATGGATGTGTGGTCGAAGCTGAAGTCCCTCTTTCAGAGATGTTCGGGTATTCTACCGTATTGCGTTCTCTCACTCAGGGGAAAGCAGAATTTACCATGGAACTTAGTAAATATGGTAAAGTTCCTATTTCTATCGGTGAAGAATTGAAGAAAGAATATCAAGAGAAACGCAAAAAAGAACAAGGACGATAATTGTAGAAGTTGATATTTCAAAAGGGGGGATTATAGTTCATCTCCCCCTTTTTTTTGAAGTTTATGTGCGATGGCAAAATTCCATGTTATACTTATTGGACAGCCACATCGCGGAGGATGCAGAGTATGGAAATACAAGAGTTAAATGCCTTGAGCCCGTTAAGGGCATTCGATCAATCGTTGAATGGGGGTCTTGGGAAGGGAAATCTGGGAGTGTTAGTTTCTCGGCATGGAATCGGAAAGACTGCTTGTTTAGTCCATCTTTCAACCGACAAATTATTTCGCAACGAACATGTCATCCATGTATCGTTCTCTGGTAATGTTGAGCATGTGATCAATTGGTATAAAGAAGTGTTCAGGCAGATTTCTGACGGCCGTTCGCTTTCTGATGCTGCTACTGTGTATAACAGTTTACTGTCAAACAGGGTAGTGATGAATTTTAGTCAGGAGAATGTTTCGGTTGACAAAGTACTTTCTAGTTTGGAAACATTGATTCGCCAAGGATCATTTGAAGCTGATGCGGTAATGTTTGACGGATACAAATTGACCGTAGCTTCGGAAGATGATGTGAGAAAGATTAAACAGTTTGCATTGGATATGCGTCTTGAGGTGTGGTTTTCCGTCTCTCCGGTTCGGCCGGATGTTATATTCGATGAAAACGGTGTTCCTAGCACGATTATGAAATACAAGGAATTGATTGACGTTCTCATTGGACTCAAATACAACGAATCGATGGATAAGGTCATCATGACTTTGGTGAAGAACCATGATATCCTCGATCCTTTACCGATGCGAGTCTCTTTGGATCCGAAAACGATGCTTATCACAAATTAAGCTATGCTAACATAAATGAACTAAGGCTGGGGATGACCCGGCCTAATGTTATATGACGGATCATGCAGAAGCATGATGTTGTTTGTCTTTGGCCGTGTGTGTCACTGAGTAAGTCCTTATCTTACTTTGCCAAATGATACTTCCGGGGATCATCCGATCAGCTTATTTGCAGATTCAACCATTGAATCGATCAAATCGAAGTGTGCATGAAAAATTCGATAATTGAGATAGTTTGATTAGGACGCGATGGTGCAGGTTGTTGCCAGAATATTTACAAGCCTGTTATCGGGATTCACAACGGCTAGTGCTTTACCTATCGCATCTGGACCGAAATCTTTACTTCCTTCCTGATGTGCTCGTTCATTTTTACGGCGATCCCACATCTCTCATTTGTTCTATTTTGTAAAGCCATTGCATGACAGTCATCAAGAGAAATCCCTGGATCCGATTCATACCTCAGATATGGTTGTTTTTTATACGTGCATCACTATTTGAGGACCCAATAACAAGAGGGTTGTTCGTTCACAGTCTTTGAAACATTCGAAAATCCATCAACCATGGAGTTGAAATATTCGATATGACCCTGTACATACAATATGTAAAGTTCAAAAATTGCTGTAAATTAGAAATTCTTTGTTTTAGTTTACAGCCATGGATCAATGCCAATGGTATCCGTTTCTTCTGAGTCATCCATCAACACCGAAGCCTGGGCAATAACCGCTGTTCCCTCTCCGACTTCACCGAGCAACCCTTCTGCGGTTTTAGCTTTCACTGAAATATGTTCCAAAGGAATCTGACAAGCTTCAGAAAGAGAAACTCGTATGGTGCTGATATATTGTTGCAGCTTTGGTTTTTCTAAAATAATGGTGCAATCAATATGTAAGATTACATATCGCTTTAACAGTTCGAGAGTTTTTGCAAGTAGCTCAAGACTGGAAATATCTTTCCATTGCGGATCAGAAGAGGGGAAATGGGTACCGATATCACCTTGGGATGCAGCACCTAACAGCGCATCAATGATGGCGTGAATCACAACATCGCCATCAGAATGACCACTTTCTCCTAGTTGATGAGGTATCGTTACTCCACCGAGTACCAAAGCTCTGTCTTTCACTAAACGATGTATATCCCAACCGGTCCCGATTCTCATTACACTTCATCCTTTTGATTGGCTACTTTGGTGACTGAAATGTTCAAATCAGCAAATGTAGTGAGTTTACGATTCTCAAGCAATCCTTCACATATTGCGATCATACCACCAAAGTCAGAGAATATTTCCGTATCGTCCACATATGTTTTCTTTGCACCGGAAGCTTTTCGATGAGCATCTAGAATCAATGGGAATCTGAAAACCTGAGGAGTCTGGATAGCGACTATACCATCCCTGATAACATGTTGGGAGATACATCCATGTTCATCAATTTTCTTTAACGCATCATGAATGATCAATGCAGGAGCAGCTCCTCCGAACACTGTTGCGGTAGCTAGCGTGTTAATGATGAGTTCCGGACTCACCCATGGTCGCGCACCATCATGAATAGCGACATAATCAATGGCTAGTTCCATAAAGGATAATTGCTCCAATGCCTTCAATACCGATTGTTGCCTTGTTTGGCCGCCTTCAACCAAAAGCAACGGGACTGGAAATGCAAACATCAAATTGTCCAAGGCCGCTTCCGTCTCTTCCAGATAATCGGGAGCATAGGTAACGATAACGGCTTTCAACTGAGGCGTTTGCATGAAAGGTTCAACTGCATGGTACAACACTGAACGGTCATCGATGAGTACGAATTCTTTTTTTTGTAGTTTTGTTCCCGATTGCTTGAAACGCTCACTGGAACCTGCAGCGGTTACGATAACCGCATGTGAGGGAAAGGACACTATGCCTCCTGTCCTTTTGGATCCTTTTCAAGTTTACTGAAGATCATTGCTTCCAATACTTCTCGGGGTCGTTCGAGCGATAAGGAGGATTCATCGATGAGGATTCTCAGTGCACTATCGTAAAGTTTTCGTTCTTGGACGGGCAATTCTTTAATTTTGCTACGATGGTAAAGAATTTGGACAACCTTGGCTATCGAAGAAATGGACCCTTGCTTCAATAAATCAACATTCATCTGATAACGGGCTTTCCAATCCACAGGAACTTGTTCGAGTTTATTTGAGATACCTTCAATAGCTTTAAGAGCTTCTTTCGGTTGGACAATCGGACGAATTCCGAGTTCATCGGTCTTATCGACAGGGACCATGACAGTCATGTCAGATATGTCGAGGAATATTTCGTAATAGAGAGAAGTGTGTCCCCGAAGTGTTTTTTCCTCAATTTTTTTGATGATTCCAACACCTTGCAAAGGGTAGACAACATGCTCGCCAAGAGAGAAAATATTCGCTTTTTCAGATGAATCCATATGACTATTATATCGCAAAAACGAGGTTCCAACAAGAGTAGCTAAAAGAATGGATTTAAGATATATTTTATCGATGAATAAAAAAATACGCTATTGTGGAGTATTGCTACATCCCACCTCTTTACCTTCAAAACATGGTATCGGAGATTTGGGAGATTCGGCTCTCCAATTTGTTGATTTCTTAGAACAAGCACAGATGGGAATGTGGCAAGTATTGCCACTCGGTCCGGTTGGTTTTGGAAATTCTCCGTATGCAAGCCGCAGTGCTTTCGCAGGTAACGAACTGCTGATAGACCTGGACTCGCTCGCTACGCTGGGGTATCTGGATTTGGAAGAGCTTTTCCTGCTTCCACACTTTCCTGCGCGGACGGTTGATTTTGCTTCTGTCGAACAATTCAAACGACCTCTATTACATAAGGCGGCAATCAATTTCTTACGAACAGCTGATCAAAATTCTCGATTGGCGTATGAGGAATTTTGTTCCAAACAAGCTTTTTGGCTGGATGACTATGCCCTCTATGCTGCGCTTTGTGACTATCATAGCGATACCAGATGGTATCAACTATGGGATAAGAGCCTTGCAAAGCGCACAAAGAGTGCTTTGAGCGCATGGAATAAAAAGCTGGAAAAGGAAGTTTCAATTTATAAAGTTCTTCAATTTTTCTTTAACGAACAATGGCTTCGTTTACGTCGGCATGCCAATGCCAAAGGAATCTCAATCATAGGCGATATCCCGATTTTTGTTGCTCATGACAGTGCGGATGCTTGGTGCAATAAAGAATATTTGAAGATGGACGCACTTGGAAATCTCAGTGCGATTTCGGGGGTTCCACCGGACGCTTACAGTGCAACAGGTCAGTTATGGGGAAATCCCGTCTATGATTGGAAAGCGATAGAGAAAGATGATTTCACATGGTGGGTACATCGGATTCGACGCGTATTGGAAATGACTGATATCATTCGTATCGACCATTTCAGAGGATTCGAATCCTATTGGGAAGTGCCTGCCGGTGAATTGACAGCCGAACATGGAGCTTGGGTACCCGCACCCGGTCAAAAATTATTTGAAGTATTGAGAGCATCATTGGGAGAATTACCCATCTTTGCCGAAGACCTGGGGGTAATTACCGAAGAAGTCGAAGCTTTGAGAGACGCACAAGGCTTGCCGGGGATGAAAGTTGCACAATTTGCCTTTGCACTGGGTGAAGATGGATTTTTAGATGCCCAAAACCAATATCTGCCACATAACTATGCTTATGAAACTGTCGCATACACTGGAACTCATGATAATGATACCACTAAAGGATGGTACCGTTCTTTGGATGAACGGCTGAGAGATATGGTGCGTCGGTATCTTGCATGTTCAGACGATCAAGTCGTGTGGCATTTGATGCGCGCTGTGTTGGCCTCAGGCTCACGACATGTGATCATCCCCATCCAGGACTTACTGTTTCTCGACAGCGATGCAAGAATGAACCTCCCCGGTACGTGTGGCTCCCATAACTGGACCTGGCGAGTCAAGCAAGAGGAATTGACTCCTGCGTTGGCTGATTCTACTGCAATGATGATAAGGTTGTTCGGACGAACCGGTAAAGGATTATGGTTGAACTGATTTAGTCGATTTAAGATGTTTAAGAGGATGGATATCAAGTATATTGGCATTCCATCCAGTTACCCGATCGGTAGCCACCACATTGCTTGAAATACCATGATACATCGGAAACACAACGGCTTCATCGAGAAGCCGTTGTTCCGCGATAGCATACAATTCCAAACGTTTCTCTTTACTTGATTCTTTCATAGCATCGTCAAGCAATGCATCGAATACCGGATCTTTTAAGCGACCTAGATTATGACTGCTTTGGCTCTCCCAAAGATAGAGGAAGGCATAAGGATCGTAGATATCACCTATCCATGTGATGAAGGCGAAATCATAGGGAGAATTGCTGGGTGTTGCCGCATATACACCTAAAGGCACGATATCGAGAACGACCGTAATTTGTAGGATTGAACTCCAAGCTTCTGCGATCGTGTGAGCCGCGGTCTCGACTTGCGTACCACGGTGAATGGCGATATTGATCGCTGGTAATCCTTTTCCATTTTCATATCCGGCTTCTCGTAGTAACTCGAATGCTTTTTGGATATCGACTCCATTAGATCGGTCGATTTGCCTTTTATCAAGATCCGGTAACAGTCTATCTGTTATGAAGAGCTGGCCACTTTCATCTCGCACGCTGTTCCAATCAATTAATAATGAGAGAGCCTTTCTTATCTTTGGATTCGCATAAGGACCGGAATCAGCACTAAAATAGAAAAAAGCAGTCGCATATTGAGCAGCCAGACGTAAATCTCTTTTATCACTAAGGGCTTGTAGGGGAATGAATGCTGCAGACCAATCGATAGTTCCGTTAGCGTATTCCATCGATAACTTTTCAGCTGGAAATCCTTGGATAAGTCTAATGTAATCGCTATCAACATTATCATAATCCCAATACCAGGGATTCTTTTCAAGGGTGATGGTGTTTGATCCGAGGGCGCTTACTCGAAATGGACCAGGAACAGGAATCGTCAGCGGATCATCGGATGGTTGCAGTTGTCGTTGTTCAGAATGCATCGGTGCAAAGTAGGGAAGCACCAGTACGTCGGGTAAATACGGAGCCGGTGCATGTAACCGAATCTCTAAGTGATAATCGTCAAGCGCCTTGATTCCCACATTTTGTGAAGAACCTTTATGTAATCGATATGCTTTGGCTCCGGCAACCGCATCAAAAAAACTAGATGCGGGATTGTTATTATGTGATAAGAGCCAGAGCCACGAATCAACATAAGTCTGGGCGGTTATGGTCTCTCCATTTGAGAATCTTAATGTTTTTCTGATAGTAAACGACCATATCAGGCCGTCTTCGCTTACATCGACCGATTGAGCCGCTGCAAGTACCGGAGCATTCTGAACCCGATCATAACCATACAATCCTTCGTAGAGGCTTTGGAGAATGATCAATGAATTCGAATCAGTAGCCAAAAGCGGATTGAACTCTAAGGGATCTTGTGAATCTTCGAGAACGATAGTGAATGTGTTCGAACTATCCAATATTCTTGATGGTTGCTTAGGATCGCGTTGTAAAGAGCCTTGAGCAAATGCCGTACCAAAGCTTAAAAAGGACAACATAAGGAGGAGAATAAAAGTCTTGATATTGTTCAATTTCAATTAACTCTCCATTCAATTATTGTAACAGTTCGTATTGTAAATCTCAACACAACTCTTTTGTGATGAAATCGGCTACCTGCGCAGCCATGTTTTTCCGTTCTTCATCAGAATCACTAAATGAATCAATAATCGTTCGTGCAAGTAACGGGCCGTTATAAAGATGACCTGCGAACAAAGGTTGCATCTGTTCGATGAAAGCCACGTCCAAAGCGTCACTGAATACATATCCTTTCTTTATCACTCCGTCCTTAACATCAAGATGCAAAGAAATTCCTCCCCAGGCAAACCTATGTTTCACAATATGTGAAAATTCTGGTGTCAACCCGAATCTCCACTTCCAATCAGCATATTGTTTATACGTCGCCTCGAGTTCTTTCTCCGCTGAAAGTCGTTCGAATGTGAGTTCTTCAATTTCACAACGAACGCCATACTTAGCAAAAAAAGTTTCAACTATGGAATCACATAAACGCTCATGGGTAACTTCATGGTTGAATGAACTGATATTTGCCACTCTTGAAGCAACTGATTTAATACCTTTTGACTGGAGTTTTTCCTTATCGGGGGTAAGGTATTCGGAAATTGAACCCAACTCTGTATCGATAAGAAGTGTCCCGTGATGAAACGCCCTGTCGGAGGTTAACCGGAAAGCACTTCCTGAAATTTTTTTATTATCGACGACGATATCGTTACGACCCGATGTCTGGGCCGTAATTCCAAACTTAGCCAATGCGTCCACGATGATTGAAAAATTTTCTTCTTTCGAATAACTTTGCTTTGGTGACATAAACGTGAAGTTTGTATTACCGAGATCATGATACACGGCTCCGCCGCCGCTTTGCCTTCTCGCTAGCAATACCCCGTCACGATCCATGGCAAAGAGATTACATTCTTCCCACGGATTCTGAAAGCGTCCGATGACGATACATTTTTGATTACGCCAAAGGAACAATACGTATTCGGAAGGATCGGTAGAGCGAAATAGCCAATCCTCGGTTGCCAGGTTGAAGTAAGGATTGTGGTGTTCTGCGGTAAAGACCCTGATTTTTGCCATACGACGACATCTCCTCTGGAATGGACAAATAGTACCGTGATGTACTTGTAGTTGCAACAGTACAATGTGATATACTCCAACGCATGAATATTATCCTTTTTGAACAAATTCAAGAAAGTGTAACAATAGACAGTTCTGATATTCGTTACGACCACATCGTGAACGTGCTACACCTTACGGTTGGGGATTCGTTTTTGGCGGGAATCATCAACGGACCCGGCGGGGAGGCCAGAATAACAGATCTTGCCGGTGAAAACCTGACTTTTGTGTGGAAGAAGAAGCAAGAGTATTCTCCTTTGTATCCCCTAACACTTTTAGTTGCCCAAATCCGTCCGATTTGCATGAAAAGAATCTTGCGTGAAGCGGTAAGTTTGGGGGTAAAAGCAATAATTATTGTCGGTACCGATACGGGAGAAAAGTCATATCGTGAAGCAAAGTTATGGTCGACAGGAGAATATAAAAAATATGTGTTGGATGGAGCGATGCAATCTGCCAGTACGGGAATACCTGAAATAACATTCTTCAATAGAGTCGATGACATCGTTCGTCTGCAAAACCATTATAATCATCGCATCGTATTGGATAATATTGAGAGCACCAGTAAGCTCTCAGAATTTGACTACACCGAAGGTGAAGTAATTTGTGCAATCGGTCCTGAGCGTGGATGGTCCGCCCGTGAACGTCGTTTATTTGCGGACCAAGGGTTTGAATCGCGCTTGTTAGGAACGAGGGTGTTACGCACAGAGACAGCATGCAGTGCAGGTCTGTCGATCCTTCTCTCTCGAATGGGAATAATGTAGCACTGTGACAAGTTGCCCATCAGCCCTATTTATGGCACTATAAGGCAACACGTATTGGAGGAACTTATGGCTCATTGTACTGTTCCTGAAGCTGAACAGATATTAGATAAAGAATTTCCCGTTCTAGATAAAGGCTTCGTCCGCCTTGTTGATTATCTCGGTTCAGATGCACGTATTGTCCAATCTGCACGAGTTTCCTATGGCGAGGGAACGAAAACTTATCGTCAAGATAAAGGGTTGATAAACTATTTATTGAGAAATGAGCATACATCTCCTTTTGAGCAGGTGGTATTTACCTTCCACATCAAAATGCCGATATTTGTAGCCCGACAGTGGATACGCCATCGGACCGCACGGATCAATGAAGTCTCAGGTCGTTATAGCGTCATGCCGGATGAGGCGTACATACCCGATGCACAACATATCAATTGCCAAAGTGAAGATAATAAACAAGGAAGGATTGATGAACCTGTATCTCCTGAAATTGCCCAGAATGTAACCAAACTATTGCAGGAAGACCAAAAAAGAGCGTTTGAAACGTATAAGGAACTGCTGGACATGGGAATTGCCAGAGAGCTGGCAAGAATTGACCTGCCCTTGAGCCTGTATACCCAATGGTACTGGCAGATGGACCTTCACAATCTTTTCCATTTTTTGAAATTAAGATTGGATCGTCACGCACAGTATGAAATACGAGCATATGCACAGGTCATCTTAGATATCGTCGATACGGTTTGCCCTTTAGCATGCGAAGCTTTTAGAAATCACATCCTGGATGGAGTTTCATTAACAAGAAATGAATTATCCGCGGTTAAAGAACTCCTTGCAGGCAATGATAATCCGTTAAAAGGGCGGGAGCTTGATTTGTTCAATGAAAAATTAAAGTAACAGAATCTTAAGCTGATTTGCGTTCTTTCCGTCGTTTTCTTTTTGCAATTTTCTTGCTATGTCGTACTTCTTTTAACGTCGGTCCAGGAGATGGAATTACCGGTCGCTCCATCAATTGTTCCGGATTCTTAAGTAAATTTTGCAATACTCCGATGGACTTGATGAAATAGAATCCATCAGCGATACGTTCATCAAGTGAAACTCCGATTTCCATCGTATCGATATATGAATAGTTTTCATTCTCATCAATGATTCGCTTTCTACGCATCATCCCCATTGTGATAAAAATTGATGTGGTCCCCCATTCGTAAAGGTGATGGTGCGGACTTCCGGCTAGATTGATGCTTCCTAGATTGGCAATGAATGCTGTTGCATGCAGACCATCGGCATCTCGTAAAGCTTTCGGCGCAATTCCATAACGGTCCAATATCCTTGCCACTAATACGACCAGACGAATTATCCATTTGGGAAATTTTAAGAAAAACTCGATCGCAGCATCAGTATCATTTTCAGTACCGCCGCTTCGACTGTTCTCGATTGTCTTATTGATACGTTCAGCAATTTCAGGCAACGTCATGTTTTCTTTGAAATATACTATCGCACTATGTTCGGGAGCCTCATCGGTATAATCTTCTTTTACTACAAAGTTTAATGAGAGCTCATTCCGTTGCCAGCAATCACAGTTCATCCAAAACCGATTCAAATGAGGACGTAATACGAAAGTCCTTAATAATGCAGCCAAGAACAGTTCGAACACACGATACGGATGATCTCCCGGTGAAGTTTTATTCAGCTCTTTAATAAATTTGACTCCATGCGTGAGATCTAGGGAAAATTGATGATAGACGACAGAATCGCTTCGTCTTTTCATGATATATGGGAATATCCTTTTATAAGGATCGAGATCGGCTACATATGTGGCATCGTTTCTTCGCTTCATCATTTACCTTACACTAAAATGCTTTTTGTCAATTATCATCTTGACAGTTGTTGTTGTCAACCCGGAGTTTTCCTATTGATTTTTTCAAAATACGCATGTTTCATAGCTATTTCAAATTCATTGTTATGAGCGTATTCCCAACCAAATACCGGTTTCCATAGGGACGGCGACTCCATGCATAGATAATAAAAAGGGCAGTCCTCTTGTTTCCATGATGCCGGGAAACAGTGATAGAGGTAAGAAAAAAGGGTTCTTTTTACCTCCTCCGGGTAGCTGAACTTACCGGCTATCTCTTCAAGCGGCATCTCAGTAACCCTCGTACAACGACCTGAAGTCCGCATTTGTCTTAGAGCAGCTTTGGTAAAGGTCAGGGTCCCCATAGAAATTAAAGCGACTTCATGTGGCTTGAATCGTTCACAAACTTGCTCCACCACCTCACCATATTCTTGTTCCCAGCCCATGAAATAAACCATGGGATGGAAATGGAACCCTACGAGCAGCCCCGAATCTGCAGTTTTACGGGCAGCATCCAATCGTTGTGGCAAGGATGCTGCAAGATGTTCCTCATTGTCGATGATACTACGGGCATTGAGAGACCAAGTAGCAAATACGTTGCGAGGTAGTTTGACTGAATCGATCCAATCAGTCCTCATAGACTTGGTTTTCAATTCGATAATCTTTTCAGGATGTGCTTTAGCGAAACCGGCGATTGCCGATAATGTTCCCCAGTCATCTCCAAGTAACAGCGAATCAGAACTTTGGCCTGTACCGATATGCCACACCGATTCATCCATATCCAAGGCGTCCAAACGCTTTGCCAGATCACCACATACGCGAACTTCTTGGCTGTGGTAGAACGATTGGATTGAACAGTATGAACATGCAAACGCGCATTGTTGGACCGCGTCGAGTGTGGTCAGATTACAACATCTGGTAATTTCCCCTGAAATCGGACAAGGACAGCGTCCTATCAAGGTAATATCTGATGAATCAGGAATTACGCTGATATCTTTTGTTGGGGTAATACCAGGAGGAATACTGAATGTTTTGTAATCGGTCGGTTGTGATCGTAGTGCATCTATGTGGGTCTTGATATTATCAATGATAGCCTTATTTCTCTGTTTTCCATGTAAATTACTGCTAACACTATCATTCCATAACATTGAAATAGGTGTTTCTTGCCATAGCCTCAAATCAGCTGCTTGTTCGATCAGATATCGTGCTTGTTGAAATGTTAATGAATATTGTTTGAGTTTTTCTGAGATAAACAGTTGTTCTTCAAGCGGTAATACGGAGAAGAGAGGATTGTCATATAGCAATTGTACATCATTCATAGCAGAGTCGATTGTAACCGAATGACCGTATGTAGGCAATCGTAGCTTTATTGCCTTTTCTGTTCCGGAAATGTATTCTGGTTACATATGGAATATTCTCCGAAAGAACAAGCAAAAGCACTTCCGCATGCACCTGGTGTCTACTTGATGAAAGACTCCAATGGGAAAATCATATATGTTGGAAAAGCCAAAGATTTACGTAATCGAGTCACTTCATATTTCTTAAGCGGACGCGATATTAAAACAAGTTTTCTCGTCGGCAAGATCGCTACGATCGAATACATCATAACGGGAAATGAATACGAAGCCTTGATTCTTGAGAACAACCTTATAAAAAAACATAATCCCCATTATAATATTTCTTTGAAGGATGGAAAGAGTTATCCATTGATTCGGATAACCAACGAACCATATCCCAAAGTTTTCAAAACACGAAGAATCATCAAGGACGGTTCGGAATATTTCGGTCCGTATCCTGACGGCGCGAGCTTGGCACAATATCTGAATTTGATTGATCGTCTTTTCCCTTTACGTAAGTGTGGCATTCCCCTTAAAAAACGGTATTCGCCTTGTTTGTATTACCATATCGGCAGGTGTTGTGCTCCTTGCATACCGTTGGTCAGCCAAGAAGAATACCGGAAGCACATCGATAAGATCCGAGCTTTTTTACAAGGAAAAAGCGATGAACTGATCAATCAAGTTAAAGAAGAGATGCTCAAGGCCTCGAAAGAGCAGGATTATGAACATGCGATTGAAAAAAGAGATCTTCTCATTGCATTGGAAAACGTGACGAAATCGCAACAGGTACAAGATTTTGCCGTTGAAAGCCGCGATTATGCCGCATGTGTTATGAGAATGCACCTTGCCACGGTCTCAATCATGCAAATGCGTGACGGGAAATTAATGGGTAAAGCTCTTTACAGAGCCGAAACTTTTGGTGATGAGACTGATACGCTTTTAAACTTCCTCATCCAGTACTATAGCGAAGGAGCAAACATGCCACAACATATCTACATCTCCCATGATGTGGATGTTGAAATGGTACGCACTTACTTTGAAGAACATATGAAAGGTAAGATTGAAGTCGAAGTTCCTATGGAGGGCCGCCATTACAGAATTTTGCGGATGGCTATGGAAAATGCTTCACGTGATGTTGAAAAACGCCTGAAAACCAAGGAAAATCCCGAAGCCCTCGAAGAATTGCAAACTGTCCTGGACTTGGAGGAATTACCCAAACGGATAGAGGGTTTCGATATCGCCCAATTATCAGGGAAGTTTACCGTTGCTTCGTTGATAGTGTTTATAGACGCTGTGGCATCTCCCGGGCAGTATCGAAGATTTAATATTAAAAGCCTTGAAGGACGAATAGATGATTACAAAGCGATCACGGAAGCGGTTACACGCCGTTACACAAGGCAGTTGAATGAAAAACAACCTTTGCCCGATCTCATTTTGATTGATGGAGGAAAAGGCCAGGTAGATTGTGCCAAAGAAGCCTTGATAGCGCTAGGAATTGATGATATTCCCGTCATCGGCTTGGCGAAAGAATTCGAAGAGATACACTTCCCGGACGAGAGGCCCGCACTGCGATTATCAGAAGATTCCGTGGCATTGAAACTGTTGCAAAGTGTTCGTGACGAAACACACCGATTCGCCACATCATTAAACCAGCTTCAGCGATCAAAAGAAGCGACATTCGCTCTTCTTGAATCGATTGACGGGATTGGCAGTACCCGTAGCAGGCGTCTTATGCAGGCATTCGGGACGCTGGATGCATTATTATCAGCTTTCCCCCAACAGATTGCCGAACAAGCCAAAGTGCCTGTAGCGATTGCTGAAAAATTGCTTAAAACCTTGCGACTTTGAGCAATGACGGGAAGGAGGGTGTTTGCAAGGGTTTCCCTTTTCTTATCATGCACACATAGACGAATTGCTCTAACAACAGCCGTTGTAAGTCTCCCGAAGTTTCACGAGTTTGTTTATCATATTCGCCGATACGAGCAATAATGTGCCCGATACTCTCCAACGGATATCGTTGAGAGGCCCTTTCCACTATCTGTTGATCTTTCTTTCGGCGTATCGGAGAGGATTTTCCTGCGATCTTGATGCTTCTGCAAGCTTCTTCGTGTGATTCCCCGTGTGCGATAAGCAAGGAGTATGATTGTAATCTTCTGAATTGCCATAAGAGCAACGCAAGCAAGGGAACGCTATCAGTTTCGCCCGAACCAAGCAAAGCATGAAGAATTGACAATGCCCGATCAAATGAATCAACGCTCATCGCTTCAAAAAGAGAAAATGGACTTTCCTGTCGTGTATGGTGAACATACGTCTCAATGTCTTGTTCATTGATTGTAATTGTTCGTTCGTCAGGATGTTCGATTTTAGTAAACTGGAAGATTTGATTGGAGATGTTGCGCAATTCTTGGGTGTTGTTTTCGACTAATTCGAGTAGGAGTTGGATAGCGTCTTCGTCTATATTGAATCCCGACCGCCTGAAATAATCGCGGACCCACTGGGATTTGCGGTTCTCAAACATCTCCCAAAATATCTCGATGTGGTCTTTCGGTACCGTATTCATCAACTTTGCAGGCAATGATGTTTCATTGCTCACTATCAGTAATGTTGCGGTATCATTCGGTCTCTTTATGTAATCTACAAGACCATGCATCAACTGTGTTGAGAGGTTTTCTGCCTGACTCAATATGACAAGCCGATAATCGCTGAAGAGCGAATCATTCTGTAGTACGGTGAATATTTCCCCGTTATCCGTTTCGAAAGGATAGAAACGATACAATTCCGGTTCGCAATCGTATTGGGCTCTGATACTATTTCGGATATCCTTTATTCGTTGCCCTTTATCTCCAAGTTCCGGACCAAGCAAAAAATAAACACGGTGAATGACAGTTACACGATCCATATCAATGTCCGTAATCCCTGATAATCATATGGAGTTTACCAAGAATCGTGATGTCTTGAGAAAACATCGAGCCATATTTTGGATTTTCCGGTCTCAATTCAACGGAATTCTGTGTTATGAATATCCGTTTGATGGTAACCCGATTGTCTTCTCCGACACGTGCGACGACAATCTCACCATTGTGGGCTAGCTCAGCTTTTTTTACTATTGCCAGATCGCCATCAAGGATTCCGGCATTGATCATACTGTCACCTTCAACATGGAGGGCAAAAAATTGTCCTTGACTGGAAAGCAGATTCGTAGGGATAGACAGTTCGTATTCATAGTTTTCTTCCGCAAGGATGGGAACTCCTGCAGCAGTCGATCCCAATACTGGAACTTGGATGGTTTCAATGGTCTGTCCCGCACTGAACCCGACTACACCCGTTGAACGTGAAATTCCTTCAGTACTATGTATTACACCTTTACGTTCAAGTGCCTTTAAATGATCGTGGGCAGCTTTCACAGTGATTCCGAAATGTCGTGCCAAATCCCTTACAGCAGGCGAGTAGGAGTTTTCTTCAATGAACGACTTGATAAAATCAAGAACCTCTTTTTGTCTGTTCGTAAGTGCTTTCATACATGTACCTCGATCTTTAAAATCTTACTCCTCGAACCGATTGAGAAATAGTTGCTCGATCGCATCGGCTGCCTCATCTTCATCAGGACCGTCGGTATGAATCCTCAACTTTGATTTATATGCAGCCCCCAATGTAATAATGCCCATGATCGATTTGCCATTAATTTTCATCCGGTCTTTTTCCATATACAAATTTGCTTTGTACTTGTTAGCTACCTTTACTATCAATGCTGCAGGTCTTGCATGAATCCCTGCCCGATTGAGGACCTCCACTTCTTTCGTAACCATCTTCAGAACGTCTCCTCATTGCTATAGTACAAATTTCTAGCGGATTCACTTTCAAGCCATTTAAGTACGCTCTGGTCAAATTCCTTTGCAGAGTAATACCCCAATTTCTTTAATCGTTCATTTCTTGCAGCTGTTTCAATAATGATGGGGACGTTTCTTCCTGGTTTGACTGGAATTTGGAGTTTTGGAACGGAAATACCAAGAAGAGTCTCATTGAGTTCCTCTCCGATCCGGTCATATGCTTTTTCAGGATCCCACTCTTCCAGGTGAACCAACAATTGCACCTGTTTCTTGTCTCTGATTGATCCGACTCCGAACAGGTTGGCTAAATTTATGATCCCCAACCCTCGGATCTCCATATGATGGGCTAACAGCGGATTTTCACCGGTCCCTATGAGATACATATCGCTAATATTGCGTAATTTGACAGTATCATCACTGATAAGGCGATGTCCTCGTTCAATTAGTTCCAACGCTGTTTCACTTTTTCCGACTCCACTATCACCTGTTATCAAGACCCCGATGCCATATACTTCAACCAGTACGCCATGGATAGTGATTGTCGGTGCAAAAATCTCATCAAGCATTTGATACAGGCCTCGGGAAAAATCAGCTGAGGCCAGTGCTGTTTGTAGTACGGCGCAGCCTGATCGTTCGGCAATTTCAATGAAACGAGAGCTTGGGAAACCTTTATCACAATAAACGCAGGCAGGAATCGGGTAGGAGAATATTTTCTCTAGGGAATCCATCATGTTTTGTGATTCGAGCATTTTCACATATTGCTGTTCGCCACGTCCGAATACTTGGATACTTTCGTGACTAAATTCTTCAAAAAACCCACTTAAAGGCAATCCAGGGCGACTAATCTTTGTATTGGTAATTTTTCTCGATAATCCCGAGCGCCCTGCGATACAAGTTAGCTGTAGGTGATTGTGTTCCTTTAGATCCAGGTCCAGCAGATCGAGAACTGAAAAATCGGTCATGGAACCTCCTGAAAGATTATACCATATAATATAAATATATGTTAGCGTTTGTTAAGTAGTATATGTGTGAAATACCATAAAAAGCACCTCATTTCGAGGCGCTTATGAATTTTGAACTAGAACCTTATCGTATCATTGATGTTCTTGTATCTTTCCTTTCTCCTTCCTGGCTGTAGCTTCAATCTTATCAACTAGTAATTCGATACCCTCATACAATTCGTAACAATCAGTACTTACAACTTTGACAGGACCCCATGAAAAATGGATTTTCCCATCAAGATGAAATCCTTGTCCAAGTGTTTCTCTTGTCACTGTAATTGTGAGGTCGTGGATGTAATTCTCAGCAAATGCTAGTTTTTGGAGCTTCTTATCAAAGAATTCCCTTGTTGCATCGCTAGGATTGTACCGGATTCCTTTAATTTCCAGATTCATAAGTCCTCCTTGAAAAGGTCTTTATTAAAGGATACGACCCGGAACTTGAAAAGTCAAATAATATGGGGGTATATGAGTAATCGATAATTTGCAATCTTTCTAATATTATTTTATCAATATCCTGTATTATAATTAGAAAATCATAATAAAGAAGGACAGCGTAAACTTGAAGAAGTCTTTACTGAGCTTATTACGGTTGCCGTTGCTGTTGTTGGTCATCTTGGCAATAATTATCACGCTAGTTGATGTATGTCGCATCAAGTTTGATTCAGTGTGGGAAGCTCAACCAACACCTCTTGCCGACAATTGGACTCTGGCTCTTGATGGCCAGGCAGTTTCGACCATAACGCTTCCAGTGTATGTGGATGATAAAAATCTTCACAACAAAACAATCACCATATCACGAACATTGCCGACAGACATCGAATTGATGAACAGCCTGCTGTTTAGAACGTCCCAAAAAACGGTGAAGGTAAACATCGATAACGAAATAGTGTACAGCTACGATGCTTCGATGTCAGAACGGAATATTAAAGTGGCTGGGTACATCAATCATTTCATATGGATACCAAAAGGAAGCGAAGGAGCCTTGATCGAGATCGAGATGACCTCCTGGTCTCCTGATTCTGCTGGTAGTTTATATGAAGTACTGGTGGGAACGAGAACTTCCACCATCAGTTGGTTGCTCCGCTATGATGGTATTTCCCTTATATTCTCATTTATCCTGTTTGTCATCGGATTATTATCATTATTGATGGCACTTACCGTCATGAAAGGATTGTCGACCCATTCTGTGGCTATACATTTCGGATTATTGGAGTTGTGCGTCGGTGTGTGGGTTGCCAGCGGATCGATGTCCACCCAACTTTTCATACCCAATCAATTAGTGCTGCTCACCTCAGGAGTAGCAGCGATGTTCATGCTTTCCTATTTTCTTACACGCTACGTCGTCGAAACGATTCATATCCGTTATGAAAAAGCAATGACATGGATTTCGATGATGTTCCCGTTTGCCTTTTTTGTCGTCTCGATGCTCCAGATATGTGGTTTGTTAACCTACAATGATGTGTTTATTCCTGCGGCGATACTATTGTTCATGGATATCATTGCGCTTTTCATTCTTTCGATCATCTGTTTGAAAGATGGTAATAAGGATGCAAAGTTCTTTATCGGAGCAATGATGTTCTTACTCGCAGCGGTCCTGGGTGAAATGGTATTGCTGTTGTTGCCCTATCAAACATTTACCAACGCTATAATCATGAACAGTGGAATGCTTGGATTCTCTGTCATATTACTCATTCAGGTCGTTCATATCTCAATTCGTTACATACGAAAGCAGGGTAAGGCCGAGTACATGTATGCCCTTGCCCATGTTGATTCACTCACTCAAGTAGGGAACAGGATGGCTTTTGATGAGAGGATTGCCGAATTGAAGCATAAGAGCAATCCGCATAATCGGATCGGGCTGTTCCTGTTTGATGTCAATAATTTAAAAACAAAAAATGACAAGAGTGGCCATTCAGCGGGAGATGAACTTTTAAAAACCGTAGCATCAGGATTGGCTGGCTGTGTGGACGGATATGGGCATACGTATCGGATCGGCGGTGATGAATTTGCTGTGATTATTGATAATTGTGATGAGGAACGCTTACAATCATTTGATAATCGTTTTACGAAATGGGCGTATGAACAAAGAACTTCGGATGACTATCCCATAGTTGCATGGGGTTCTTCTGTCTGGAACTGTATGACAGATGAATTCGATCATGCCTTTAGAAGCGCAGATGCTGCGATGTATTGCCATAAGGATAAACAAAAAAAGACATGGAATCAGGACCGGATATAAGATGAGTCAATATTCAAAGCCTGGCGATATTTTGACACGGTCCGACGTGCTATTTTAATACCTCGCTCGTTAAGCATATCGGAAAGTTTTTGGTCTGAAAGAGGTTTGTCACCAGTATGGGTCTCAATGATTTCTTTCAACAAATCCATCACGGCCGTCTTTGAAACTTCCTCTTTACCTGGAATGGTAGTCTGGATAGCTGAGCTGAACAATTCTTTTATTGGAAGGATACCCCAATCCGTATCGATATATTTACCTTGCACTGCCCTTGAGATAGTAGTTTCATGCAATGACAATTCTTCTGATATGGTTCGATATGTAAGCGGTTTGAGATACCTCGGACCTTTGATAAAAAATTCATGTTGGTGTTTTATCAACTGCAAGCCGATTTTTTTTATTGTCTCATTGCGCATATGGATCTGAGAAATGAGTTGATTGGCTGATCTGATGGCATTATTTATATAGCTAGTGGTCTCTTTGTAATTCGTATCTTTAGGATTTATTTCAAGTTCAAGGAATTCACTGTCAATTGAAAGACTAGGGACAGCCTCGTTATTGAGTTTCAGCTGCAATTTCCCATCTTCAAAATGTACAAACAAATCAGGAATCGCATACTGAATCTCACTATCTGAATACTGAAGGCCAGGATATGGATTGAGTGTCTGCAAGTACCCATATAAATTAGAAAGTTCATCCTCGCTGATTCCTAGTTCTTTTGCAACTTCTTTGAATTTGTTTAACCGCAACTTCTCCAAATAGTCTTGGACAATACGGGAAAAGATTTCAAAATCTTTTGGATCCAACTGATCCATTTTTGCCTGCAATATCAATGACTGACGAAAATCAGGGACTCCGATTCCTGCCGGATCGAGACTTTGGACGATAGGTATCATTTCCATTAATTGCTTCATGCGGGAATCCGGAACCAACGATACGGGATCCACTCGATAAAAGCCGTTATGATCAAGATTAGAGATGATCAACGTACCCAATTCCATTTGTTCGTCAGAAAGTTTTAAACATCCTAACTGTCTTATCAAGTGTTCCTGAAGTGTCTCAGAACGTGAAAGAGCTCCGTCGATGAATCGGGCGTTTCGATCGGCAGCTTCTTGGTCGTATGAAGATGATAATCGTGTAAAGCCGTCCATCGATCTCCCATACCGAGGAGAATCTCCTAAATCATCATCCACGTGAGAGTCTTGGCGGGCAGCAAGCCGTTCCAGAGAAACGTTTCTCTCAGCTGGGATAGCTAGGGCGGGGTTTATCTCAATCTCATTTTTAATCCGTTGTTGCAACTCAAGTGTGGACATCGCCAGAATTTCGAGTGTTTGAATGAGTTGGGGGGAGAGGGTGAGTTGTTGTTTTAATGATTGGGTCAAACCCAATGAGGTGTCCATTAGCCATCCCCTCCGGAAAAGTCTTCACCAAAATATATCCTACGTGCTTCTTCGTTGGCCAATAGATCAGCCTTTCCCCCGGAAGCTAGGATTTCACCTTCATTGATGATATATGATTGGTGAGTTATCGCCAGTGTGTCACGAACGTTATGGTCGGTCAATAATACCCCGATATTTCTTTTTGCCAACGCTTTGATCAATAATTTTATCTCATAGACTGCTTTCGGGTCGATTCCTGCGAAAGGCTCATCCAATAGCAAGAATTTCGGGTTACAGGCAAGACTGCGGGCAATTTCAGTCCTCCGCCTTTCACCACCGGATAGGGTATAGCCATGTTGCTTCCTTACATTGATCAGACCAAACTCTTCAAGCAGACTCTCAACAATCCTGCTGACCGCTGCTTTATCAAGGCCTTCCCTTGCTTCAGCGACCAATCTGATATTATCCTCGACCGTCAGCTTCCTGAAAATTGATGGTTCCTGGGGAAGATAGGCAAGGCCGAGTTTGGATCGTCGATACATAGGCAATTTGGTGATATCAAGATTATTCAACAGGATTGTACCTTCATCCGAATTAATGAATCCCACTATCATATAAAACATAGTGGTTTTGCCTGCTCCGTTAGGTCCTAACAATCCGATAATCTGGCCAGATTCCATAGCAAAAGAAACATCTTTCACAACGGTCTTCCGACCATATGACTTTACGAGATGTTCGACTTGCAAGGTGTTAGGCAGTTTCAGATTATCCATGAATAATTCCTTGTATAGCTCCTTCCATTACGATTTGTTCTGTGTTGAGATCAACAGTGATCGTATGCGCCTGATAGCGATCGTTCTTCCAATATACCGATGAATTCCCCGTAAGGATAAGTTTTTGGTTCGCCCTGTCATACCGGATACTGTCAGCCCTGCAGACCATCGCTCCCGAATCAGTATGGCGAGAAAGACGAGCTTCTATTTGCAGTAGGATAACTCCATTGGTCTCTTCATAGGTAAGAAACGCACCTGTTGCGATAATCTGATGATTCAAGTCTTGGATTTCCACCCAATCATCGATAATAAGCTGTTTTTCAAGACGGTCATAGGTGAGAGTCGATGATTCGATTTGAAGTTTTTTATCCGTATCCACCACCACTACTTTCTCGGAAGCGTTAAGGAAACGGAAATCTTCTCCGGATAGTTCGATCGAATCAGCTTCGAACACAATGCTTCCCACAGTCACAACAGCCCCGTCGGAAAGCATAATAGCTTGTTTGCCGTCTTTCGTCGAAGCTTTGGTATATCCACCTTTGAATGTGATTTTTTCTTGTTGTACGGAAAATAGCGGGACAGCGATGATCATAATGAGGACAGTGATGGCAACTATTTTATTCAGCCGTGATCGCCTATGTGTCATTATCAGAAATCTCCCCCTCTACCACCGATAAAAATTCATATGTGGCCTGATCGAATTTTCCTGAGAATCCCAAGCCTTCAATCGTATATCGCCCATCATAATTGAGTATAACAACATCTTGGGCTTTACTCGACAACAAACGATCTTCATGATGCCATTGAAGACTGTCAGCGAGAATGTGCAGCTGATCTTTGTGATTATATATGGCGACGGATCCTTCAAGCATGGCATCGTTGGTTTCCAAGTCTATCTGGATGAATTCTGCAGATCCCGAGATTATCTCGATTCCAACATTGTCGTCTTGTCTGAATGTAGCATCATATAACAAAGCTTTTTTTACATCATTGAAAATCTCGATCGTTTCAGCATGAATTTTTATCGGATTGTTCCCTGCCATTCCCAACAGGTAGTCTGCATCACGGAAGATCATATCCGGAAACTCTACTTCTCGAGAAGATTCTTCTTGTCCTGTCGAATTAATTTCACAGGAGACCGTTACGCATATGATAAGGCAAATGATGAAGATAAGAGCTTTTGGCATTCTGATTCTCATCATCGTCGGGTCCCTCAATTATTCTTCGATCACGCGTACTACGGTTGGCATAAACTGATCGCCCCGTAATTTTGTAAATATCCTTGCGAATCCGAAACCGATCGCTATTCCGATAAAACCGGCTATTATACGGATCGTTTCAGTAACAGTGGATGAAAACAGACTCGGAATATAGTATCCGATTGGAAATAATAGTATCGGAAGCAATAATGCGATGAAGCTTGAGGCGACAGTTTTTCCAGGAGGAAGGTACAATTCAACAGTATCACCGATACTAACTTGCACTTGTTCTGTGAGTTTGGCAGGAAATGTCTTTCCTTTTGCCTTACAGAAAGCACTGCCCTTACATGATGTACAGGCTCCGGTATCGCAACTTACAGTCACCTTGCCATTATTGTCTGTTGCTATAATTATCGCATGTTCATACATGATGTGCATTACTCCTTATTGCATCGAGGTCTTCGGGTGCGGCTACCTTGTGACGGATGGTTTCGATTGAAATGGCCTTGCCGTCATCATCGCATTCAACCACAACTCCTTGAAGTTCCAATTGATCCCAACATTCACGTGAACGATTCGGTATCTGGGTAATATACCGCTGTAATTCGTGTTTCGGCTCGAATCCTCCGACACTCACGCTGCTTCCGCACCGCCCGTTATCCGTAATCATTGCGGTGCCACCGGTCAATACTCTTGCATCAGCCGAAAGAACTTTCGTATGGGTGCCGATCATCGCTGAAGCTTTTCCGTTTATGTGGAAGGCCATCGTTTGCTTTTCTGCAGTTGTTGATGCATGGAACTGTAGAAAGATTGTTCGGGTTTCTCCAGAAATTTTGTCGATGAGGTTTTGGATCGTATGGTATGGATTAGCCAAATGAGTCCTTGGAAAATCAGAATTACCCAATAAAACGATGAAGGCAGCCTTTTTATCGTTGATGGTACATATGCGGAATGCCCTACCTGGATTCCCGGGAGGATAATTCGCCGGGCGGATGATTCTAGAGTTTTTCACGATATGTTCGACCATATCCAGTTTGTAATATGTCTTTTCACCGGTAGTGATGAGATCGATACCTAGCTTTTGCAATTGGAGCGCATGATTTCGACCGATGCCAAATCCATTGGTGGCACCTTCACCATTTGCCACAACATAATCAGCATGGCAAGCTAGTTTGAGCTCTTTCAATCCGGCTTTGATGGCATATATGCCTGGCCGACCGACAATTTCACCTAAAAACAGTACTCGGATACTCATGACTTCAATGTAGATGTCTTTGCAACCTTTTTCAAGTTTCCAAGGGAATTTGTTTTGTGCTTTGCTCTTTAACCGGCTATCATATGGAGGATCATCAATCGGGAGGTGACCGTGTTTAATCATCTATTGGCTCGATTACTACACTGGATTATGAATTCTGTTAATATGGCTCCACGGGTTGCAGTAACAGATTGCAATGCCGTCACTTGCTTGATTCCATTAGAAGGCGATGATCAAGACAGTCATGCACGACGAGCAAGGGCAATCATCGAAGCAATGACGCTCGAAGAGAAGCTGTCCTACATCACAGGCGTTGATTCCTTCTGCATTCGAGGCATACCTCGTCTCGGGTTGCCGCCGATCTGGATGGCCGATGCGACAAGCGGGGTTCGTGGAGTCGATGCGCCTATCACAACATTTTCCTGTGGTGTTGCGATGGCTTCAAGTTGGAATAGGTCATTGATTATAGAGGTTGCAAATGCCATCGGGCATGAATGTAGGGCAGTTGGGATTTCGATTCTTTTAGGGCCTGGGGTGAATATCGCACGGATTCCTACATGCGGAAGGAATTTTGAATACATGGGAGAAGATCCTTTTCTTGCCGGTGAGATTGCTTCATCGTATGTAGAGGGAGTGCAAAATGCAAAGGTGTTGCCAACGATAAAACATTTTGCCTGCAATAATAGTGAATATGATCGACATAAAACCAATGTCATCGTTGATGAACGCACACTGAGAGAAATCTACCTAGAAGCCTTCAGGAAAGTAATCTCCTCAGGAGGATTGGCCCTGATGTCCTCATATAACCAAATAAATGGCAGCTACGGAAGTGAGAATAATCATCTGTTGGAAAAGGTTCTACGTGAAGAATGGGGATTTGATGGTGTGGTCGTCAGTGATTGGAATTCATTATACGACACTGTCGGTCCTGTGAAACATGGTGTCGATATCGAAATGCCAAAGGCGAAATGGATGACTCCCGAGAAACTCACAAGGCTAATAGGGGAAGGGCTGATAGACGTAGAAGACATCGAAAAGAAGATCTTCCACATACTGGATACGTGTTCGAGAATGGGAATTCTTGATCGTCCGATTACTGATTGTAATGCCCAGATGGGATCTGAAACGATAAAATCACTCGCATTACGACTCGCATGTGAAGCTCCCGTTTTACTTAAAAACGATCAGAATTGTTTACCAATTACACCTGAAACCACGAAACGGATAGCAATTGTCGGAAGACACGCCAAAAGCCTACCCTCAGGTGGCGGCGGTTCAAGTTATATTCTTCAAAACCTACCCAACAAGAGTTTGGCCGACGGGTTGAAAGAAGAACTGTCGCAACAGGTGGTGATTGATACGTACACCACGCATTGGTACCGTTCTTCCGTAGCTAGAAAAACAGTACGTGAGGCAGATGTCGTGATAGTCTGCACCGGGTATGACAATGTGTATGAAAGTGAAGCATATGATAGGATATGGGAACTCCCAAAAAATGAAGCGATGGGAATCAAGATCGCATGCGAGTTAAACAAAAGAACCATAGTCGTGTATAGCGGGGGAGGTGCGATGGAAACAGCGTCCTGGTCAGCATTCCCCCAAGCTATCGTTGCATCGATGTATTTGGGAGAACAAGCCCACAGGGCGTTGGCTCGATTACTGCTCGGCAAAGTTTCATTCTCGGGTAAATTGCCATTTAGCATTGCCGAAAACTTTACGGATTATGCCTCCGGGCACCATTATCCGAGTGATTATGCCAAGATCTCAATGGCTAGGATAATGAAAGGACAGGGAGATCCGACCAAACGTAAGGTACAGGATGATCCTTATGCGGAGCAGTTAATGGTCGGATACCGACAGTTTGATACTGAGCAAAAAAACGTAAGGTTCTGTTTCGGTCATGGACTTAGCATTTCAGAATTTTCATATCGTGACCTGTTTGCGAAATGGAATGAAGCTGACCTTGAAGTGTCTTGTAAGATAAAAAATTGCGGTGAGTATACTGCTGCGGAAGTCGTCCAGTTATATATCCATGACAACGCACCAAAGATTGTCAAAGCCGATCAGGAGTTAAAAGGATTCGAGAAAGTTTTTCTCGAACCTGATGAAGAGGTGACGGTCAAGTTCATGTTGAGTGTTAATGATTTTGGTTATTTTGATGTCAATGCCGGTACATGGAACACCGATGCGGGTTTCTACACCATCCGCATCGGTTCAAGTTCCCGTGATATCAGGTTGTCAACGAAAATAGAAATTAATCGAAGCTTATGCTAATGCCGCAAGAGCTTTTTCGTAATTTGGATGACTGGTCACTTCAGGTACATATTCCACATAGGTTACCTTGTTGTGCTCATCAAGAACGAATATTGCTCTTGCCAATAATCCTACATTCGGCAGATAAGTCCCATAGCTGTGGGCAAAACTGCGATCTTTATGATCACTTACAGTAATGACCTTATCAATTCCCGCCGCCCCGCACCATCGCTTTTGAGCAAATGGTAAATCCATCGAAATCGTGATTACGGTCGTGTTTGGATATTTGGTCGCTTCAACATTAAACCTGCGTACTTCGGCATCACACACCGAAGTATCCAATGATGGAACAGCAACCAATAGTTTACGTCCCTTGATGGTGCTTAATCTAAACGTGCTCAGATCATTGGCAACTGCACTAAAGTCAGGAGCGGTTACACCGACTTTTATCTCTGTACCGTGTAATTCAACCGGTGTTCCGGCAAATGTTACGTTCATATCTACCTTCCTTTTGAAATGGTTTCAGAAATATACTCAAGGTATCACGATACGACAACACATTGACAAGTTATCGAATCGTACGATATAGTCCACATTGCGCCCAGATGGCGGAATTGGTAGACGCGCTAGGTTCAGGTCCTAGTGGTGGCAACACTGTGCAAGTTCGAGTCTTGTTCTGGGCAAATCGAGAGAGGTAAACAAATTACTTCTCTTTTTTTATTGTTCCTTTTGAACCCTGCTTTTAGTTCGAAAAAGCCTTGTGTGCATGTTATGAATCTTAGAGATTCAGGAGACACCAAGAGAACCAGAAAACCGTACAGCTTATACAAATTGACAAGACATCTAGCCAAATCACCGAAAAGTGATTGTCTGGAAACCAATGACGTCCTATATCAGAGCCGCTTTTGACGGTCTTATCACATCACAAAGGAAGGGATTTATTAGAATACTACCATGTTCAATGGCAGGATATCCAAAGCTCGTATTGAAGCTTTATTGGAGGACAAATCATACGCCGTGCATCCTTTCTCAAAAGAATAAGATCAAGACTTGATGGCCAACTGGTAGAAGAAGAAATTGCTGACACCTTGAAATACTATAAGGCCCTCTTTGATGAAGCTGAAAGCGATGGTGAGGCACAACTTATAAGGAATCCTGATTCTCCGGAACTGATAGCCAATCGCATCCTGGAGGAACATGACAAACCACTCGGAAAGAAAGAAAAAGGTTCATTTTTAAAGGGATTCAAAGAACTTCTAACCCACGATGGTAACAAATCCCGGAAAACACTTGTCTGGTATTGGCCTTTACCGCATCTCTTTCAAAACACAGGCAAACACATATCAAGGAGTGATCGCAAACTCTTCTAGACCCCCTTACTCAGAAGATGAAGGGTCATTAACATATGGCTAGGCTTCCGAGGTTTGCGAGCGGGCTCACCAGCAGTAAACCTTCCAGCGGATTAGGCTTCCCACAGTCTAGGTAGCCTACAAAATTCTTGGCAAGCTTCTGCCTACTCTGAAGTGATTAAAACTATTATTT